>NZ_CAJCKS010000083.1:0-21846 GCF_903970985.1 Pantoea sp. ME81
CTGGTTTGACGTGGTGACCGAATGCTTTACTGCCGCGACATTACCGCTGCCGATGACACCCTTGATTCGGTCCGGTGCCTATATGGCGCATGACAGCGGCTTGTATGCGCGCATTGCACCCTTCGCGCAACCGGGTTCGAGCCATCACTTCGATGCAGCGCTGGAGATTTGGGGGCGGGTATTGTCTCGTCCTGAGCCAGGATTGGCTTTTGTCGATTTTGGTCGGCGTGATGTGCCGTTCGACCAGGATCTGCCCAATCCATTGTGGATCCGCAACGCAGATGGCAGTGAACCGCGCGCGGCAACCCATCTGCGTATCAGTGACGTCAACGATCAACATGCGTATCTGCTGCTGCCCGATGATGAAACGTTGCAGCCGGGTGATTGGGTAGGATGCGGTATCTCTCATCCCTGCACCGCTTTTGATAAATGGCGCTATCTGCCACTGGTGGACGACGATTATTGCGTCACAGATTCACTGGAAACAGCATTCTGACCACAAAAAAGGCTGCCAACGTATTGGCAGCCAGTTCTGGCACATCCCTGTACGACCATGTGGGGTCAGACGTTGTGCCTTCAATGAGCATATAATAACACACAAAATAATTAGCAGGATAATTATTTTATTGCCAGAGCCAGTTTCACCGCATCCTCGGCATGAATCAACGTGGTATCAAACAGCGGCACGCTGGCATCTTCGGGCTTCACCAGCAGGGTAATTTCGGTGCAACCCAAAATGATCGCTTCGGCGCCCTGCGCCACCAGCTCAGCAATCACCTCACGATAACGTGCTCGCGACGACTCACGAATAATGCCAAGACACAACTCCTGATAGATGATGTCATGCACCGTCTTCCGGCCCGATGCATCCGGTACCAGCACATCAATGCCGGACTGCGCCAGACGGCCTTTGTAGAATTCCTGCTCCATGGTAAATGCCGTCGCCAGTAAGCCCACACGCTTCACGCCAGCGGATTGAATACGCTGAGCTGTCGCATCAGCGATATGGAGCAGCGGGATAGCCACGGCACCGGTAATCTGGTCAGCGACTTTGTGCATGGTGTTAGTACAGAGCACAATGAAGTCCGCCCCGCCCTTTTCCAGACTGCGCGCGGCTTCTGCCAGAATCTCGCCGGCTCGCTGCCATTCCCCCGCCACTTGCAGCTTCTCAATTTCCTGAAAGTCGACGCTGTACATCAGGCTGCGAGCTGAGTGCAATCCGCCAAGTTGCTGCTTCACCTGTTCATTGATGATGCGGTAGTAGAGCGCCGTCGATTCCCAACTCATTCCACCGATCAAACCGATCATCTTCATCTGCGATTTTCCTTTATCAAGCCTGTTCAGCACTGTACGGGATTTGTCAGTCTGGTGCATGCCCCCAGCTTAAATACAGGGTTTGCGGCACACTTATGCGCGATCAACCTCAAGTGACGCGTTTTCCGGCCAGCGCGCTGAGGGAAACAGCGATAAGCGGATATTGAACAGATGGAACATCGGCGAAAACAACGCCTGTTCCTGTAATGTTCGCGCCTCTAAACCCAGCAGCAGGCGATTAAGTTCATGCAACAACGCCGAATGGGGCTGTGTCTGCAGTGATTTCAGCCTGCGTTTGAGGAACACACTCAGCTCATGGAACATCGCCGCACTCTCAATGCCATTCTCGGTCAGCAGCGCTTTGTGCCGCGTGTAATAGTCGTAACAGTTGGCACCAAGCCAGGCCTCGGCAATCAGATTGCCGCCGGAAACCAGATCGGGCGAGGGATCGACGCGCTTACGTGGCAAGATAATGTTCACCTTATCCAGCGTACGCGCCACAAATTGCTGGCGCGCCGTCAT
The DNA here is from genome assembly GCF_903970985.1 of Pantoea sp. ME81. Taxonomy (NCBI): domain Bacteria; kingdom Pseudomonadati; phylum Pseudomonadota; class Gammaproteobacteria; order Enterobacterales; family Erwiniaceae; genus Pantoea; species Pantoea sp. ME81. The sequence continues at coordinate 1,837 of NZ_CAJCKS010000083.1, forward strand.
CGTTAACGTGTTGAGACGCAGCGCAGCGATAAACTGCAGCAAATCGCGAATCCCTTTACGCACCGCGCGTTTCGCCGTCCACGATGGACGCTTGTTGCGAATAAGCAACGTCAGCACCAGGGCGATGACAATGCCCACCAGCGTCGAAATCATGGCGTTCACTATAAGCAGAAGATCGGGCTTGAAATGGTGGCTCATACCAATCAACCCCGGAATCTGCGTGGCGACAATCAGGCCAATCAAATTGGTTGCCGGGTTGGCAATCACCAATCCCAGCGCAAATAATCCGGGCGCGAGGCAGATGATCATCGCTTCAAACGTTACCGCTTGTGGTATCAACACGGTAACGTAAAGCAGACTGATCGCCATTGAGATCAATACGCCTTTAAGGAATAGCTTCATCGGCGCGATAGGACTGTCCAGCCCGGCAAAGAATGAGCAGAGTACCGCCGCCATCATCGGCGCAGTCGAGCCATCTTTCCAGCCGCTGCCGATCCAGAACAAGCAGGTGGCGAAGGTGGCCAGAAACGCAGTAAAGCAGGAAAGCAACAGCAAACCTTTATCGACATGCTTATGCGCACGCACGGTTTTTCCCGGCTTGACGGTCGGTGTCCACTCACTCACGCGCTCGCTGACGCTGTGATAGGCATTAGCGATACGCACGAAGTTGAGCAGGCGCTCCAGCAATCCAATTAGCAAAATACTCTCTTCACTGTTGAGCCGCCCCTCCTGCCAGGCCTGCTTCAACTGCGCCTGTGTAACGGTCAAAACATCGTGAATCTGAACCTGGTCATCGCCGTTCAGCCATAACAAAAACTGCTGGAATGCCTCTGCAACATAGTCCGGAAAACGGATTTCCTGCTGCGCCAGCAAATTAAGCCGCGACTCAATCGCTGTCAGCGTTGGAATCAAATAGGAGAGGTGTTGATACTGCACGCTGACCAACCGCACCAGACGTCGCGCGGCATCGCCTTCATATACACAATGTGTAATCAGGGTTTCGACGTTGAGAGGATAGTTCGCCATCTGCACCAGAATATCTTCTCGTTCCACCGATTTTTCAGCTGGCATCACCGTGACTAACTCGCTGCACAGCTTGCGCGCATTCTGGTACCACAGGCTGACGCTTTGCTCCAACAGACTGCGCATCGACACCGGCATGATTAAGCGGTGCACCAGGCTGCTGCAGATGATCGCCACCGTGATCTCTTCAATACGCGAAATCACCGTGTAGGTGATGGCCGAGGGTGACGTGACGTCGGGAAAGCCCATTATCGCCGCACTGTAACCAGCGAGCATAAACACATAGCTTTTTGGCGTGCGATCATGCAGCGACAGGTAGAGACATGCCGCCACCCATAAAGAGATGCACAGGCTGAACAGCATCGGTGACTCTACCGTAGTGGGATAGATTAGCAGCGTAAACAGCCCACCCAGCAAGGTGCCGAAAAAGCGAAACACCGATTTCGATACGGTCGAACCCGAATAGAGTTGTGAGGCAACGTACACTGTAGTCAGTGACCAGGCCGGTTTATCGAGATTGAGTTCCAGAGCAATGTAAAAAGCCAGAAAGGCGGCAAGACAAGTTTTGGCAGAAAACAGCACTGCACTTTGTGAAAACCACTTCATAGAGCGAAAGAAACCCATAGCAGGCAACGTAAGTGCCTATCCTGACAGAAGCATATCGAGATGACATTTTGATTTGTTATACAAATTATTACCGTGCTAATTATCTGGGCATCTATGCAAATCAAGATGACATGCTGATTACAGTGAATGATCTTGATCACAAAAAAATTAGGTTATAAGTGATCGAAATTCGTTATTTATTGGTTATATAAGCGCTTTGCTATGGTGAGAAAAAATCCACAAGAGACTCATCATGCAAACAAAAATTCCTGCTCTGAGCGCGTTGGCGCTTAGCTTTGGCCTGCTCTCTGCGCACGCCTTTGCCGCTAAACCAGAAACCGTGACCATCGGCTATCAGAAAGCCAATATTTTTGCGCTGCTGAAGTATCGCGGCACGCTGGATGAAACCTTCAAGAAGGAAGGCATCAATGTCCGCTGGGTAGAATTTCCGGCCGGGCCGCAGATGCTGGAAGGGCTAAACGTGGGCAGCATCGATTTAGCCGCCACCGGCGATGCTCCACCCGCTTTCGCGCAGGCTGCCAAAGCGGATTTGATTTACCTCGGTCACTCCTCTGCTAACCCCAAAACCGAAGCCATCGTGGTACCTAAAGATTCGCCGATCAAAAGCGTGGCGGATTTGAAAGGTAAGCGCGTTGGATTGAACAAGGGTTCTGACGTGAATTATTTGCTGGTGAAAGCGCTGGAAGATGCCGGACTGAATTATAAGGACGTGAAACCCGTTTACCTGCCACCAGCTGATGCGCGCGCCGCCTTCCAGAAAGGCGCGATTGATGCGTGGGTGATTTGGGATCCGTTCCTCGCGGAAGTGGAAGCGAATGCCGATGCACGTGAAATCCGCAATGCGGAAGGCCTGGTGCCGCATTACACCTTCTATCTCGCCAGCCGCCCCTTTGCCGAAGGCCATCCTGACACCGCGAAACAGGTGGTGGATGAATTGAGCAAATTGAGTGACTGGGCGAACGCCAATCAGGATGAGGCTGCCGCGATTCTGTCCAAATCGACCGGGTTAGATAAGGCAATCTGGCAGACGACGTTGAAACGCCTGCCGTATGGCGCTACGCGTATGACGCCGCAGGTGTTCGATGAACAGCAGGCGCTAGCCGATACCTTCACCCGTGTTGGATTGTTGCCGGTGAAAGTGGATGTGCGCAGTGCGACCTGGTCACTGGATAAGCAGTGACCAGATAGTGTGCGGCCTTGCGGCCGCACACTGTTAAACAGTGATAAACACTCTGCCTAAACGCCCACGCGTTTCTGCTCGTTGATGCGCTTCAACCACCTTTTCCAGCGGGAAAGTACTATCGATAGGCACGATCAGTTCGCCTTTCGCCGCCATCACCATCAGTTCATTCACCAAATCGCGGGCAATCTGTTTTTCACCCCATTCTGGTCCCAGTAAGCATCCGATCAACGTAATACGGTGCAACAGCAGATATTCCGCATCGACCATCTGATTACGTCCAGCGAGAATGCCGATCAGAACCGCCGACCCGCCGTCTTTTAATACTTCAATGCCATCTGACAATGCTGCGCCGCCGATGGTATCGATCAGCAAATCCACTTTATTGCCGCCCAGCAATTCCCGCACCTGCTCGCCAGCCTGCTTGTCACCCACCACAATGGCGTCATTGAGGCCAAATTCACGTAATTTTTCCAGTGATTCGGGACGCGTACCGGTTCCGATCACCCGGGCACCCATGCGGGATGCCAGTTGGACGGCAGCCATGCCCACCCCACCCGCCGCGCCGAGAATGAGTACGGTTTGGCCTGGCTGCAGCTGACCTAAATGAAACGCCCATGCAGCGGTGCCTGGCCCCACCGGAATGGCGGCAGCAATGCGCGCATCCAGGCCATCTGGAACAGGAAAACAGTTATAGGCAGCGACAGCGCGACGTTCTGCATAGGCACCTCGCCAGTTAAATGTTGCCACTTTCTGACCGATCTTAAATCCCGTCACGTTTGAACCGATGGCAAGAATGGTTCCTGCCGCCGCATAGCCAAGTGACTCGCCCGCTTGTAAGTGCTGACTATTGCGCGAAATGATATCGCCACCCTCAACACTAATGGCTTCCACCGCCACCAGCAGCTCATCCTGAGTAATCGAAGGTTCAACGACATCCACCAGTTGTAAAACCTCTGGACCTCCTGGTTGGGGGTAAGTGACTGCTTTCATCTCTGCTCTCCACACTGCTGAATACGAATAATGATCGGTAGATAAAGCGTAGCGAAGCTGATGATATGTTGGTAGGCTGCATTCACATGTATCAGACATAACCCCATCATGATATCGGACAATTTTGAACCCGCGCTGCTTCGTACTTTCGTTGCCGTTTGTCATCACCGCAGCCTGACACGCGCCGCCGAACAGGCCGGACGCGCCCAATCCGCACTCAGTGCACAGATTCGTCGACTAGAGGAACATACAGGCCAGCGTTTGCTGCGTCGTACAGGACGCGGCGTCGTCCCCACCAAAGAGGGAGAAGTGCTGCTCAGTTTTGCGGTGCGAATTCTCGCGTTGGGGGAAATGGCGGTCGCGCAACTGAGTGAAAGTACGCCCGCCGGCACGCTTCGCATCGGCATGTCCGAAGATGTGGCATCGAGTTTGCTCCCCTTTGCACTTGGCAGGCTGAGAAGATTGTGTCCGGGTCTGCACATCGAGCTTTCCATTGAGAGCGATCACATCCTCGCCAGACGTTGGCAGGAGAGCGCGTTTGATATGGTCTTGGGTCTGACCGCCGGTTTCAGCGAAGACCCGTTAACCAGTTGGGAGATCGACCTGCATTGGGTGTGCGGAATTGACTATCCCTGGGATAGCGCGCTGACGGTCGATGCTATTGTTTGCGGTGAACCTTGTTCATGGCGACGCTTGATGTTTGATGCGCTGATTGAAGCAGGCAAGGAGTTTAGGATCGCGGTAACCAGCTCCAACCTGGGTGCGATCATCCCCGCTGTTGAAGGCGGATTGGGTGTGGCCATGCTGCCAGCGGAACTCATTCGTCATGACAGTATGCGTCTGGTGAATGTCGCGCAGGCTCCGGTAAAAGTGACATATGGTTTGTTTGTCACGCGGCGGCCAAATTCCAATGTCACCACGGCGCTGAATGTGATTCAGGACAGTTTAAAAACGTTGTATTAGAAGTGGGCGGCTCAAGCCGCCCGGCATGAAATGTTTTACCCTTCCCCGCGCCCAATTTGCCAGATCCCTGTCGGCGGCGTCCCGTTAACCCTCCAGCCACCGATGTCACGTGCTTTATAGATCACCGGATTGTGTGACGAGACGGTACGCGCATTACGCCAGTGGCGGTCTAGCGCTTTGCTGATACGCGTATCCGACGCGCCGATCGCGTTAAACAACTCAGTTGCTGCGCGTGGTACCAGCTCACTGGCGATCACCTGTGCCTGACCCGCTTCAGCTTCTGCCAGCGCATTCACTGCCAGAAGTTGCGCTTCGTCGCTGCTTAAGTGCGCTTCATACGCTGATTGCAGTGAATGTGCGGCGCGGATCACCGTCGCTTCGACGGCAAACGCCAGGCTGGTGATCTCACCGATGACCTGTAGCACCTGCACATCCTGACGTGATGAATCGCCGTTGCTGTGGCTGTAAATACGATTGCGAGCGGCCACCGCTTTTGCACCATCGCGTGCGACTGCCCTCCCAATCCCGGCTAGTGTTGCCAATAGCACATGTTGATAGAACGCGGTTTGATAGCGGAAGCGCGTGGCGAAATCGAAGACGTGTTCCTGCTCGACGTGGGCGTTGTCAAAGCGTGTGGTGCCGCTGCCGGTCAAGCGCTGGCCGAAACCATCCCAATCGTCTTCACGCGTTATACCAGGTTGGTGAGTGCTTACCAGAGCGATGACATCACCCTGGTTATCGTTGCGTCGTGCATACACATCAATCCAGTCCGCAAACAACGTGCCCGTGCTGTAAAACTTCTCGCCGTTGAGCGTCCAGCCATTTGCGACGGGCGTGACACGGGTAATCACATCGCCGAGTTTCACCGCGCCAATTTCAGTCCAGCCGCTGCCCACCAGCTCGCCGTCGATAAAACGGCGGAACCAGCGATCGCGCTCTGCACTCGCGGGCTGGTTGAGGCGGTCCTCGACAAATGCAAAGTGCGCACGTAATGCCTGCGGCAGATTGGAATCCGCTTCCGCCAGTTCGGTGAGCAATTGGAACAGCTGTGGCAGCGATGCACCCCACCCGCCCTGCTCTTTCGGGATGCGTACCGTACCGAAGCCCGCCTCTTTTAACCAGGTGATTGCTTCATGAGGCAAGGTGCGGCTGCGTTCGCGCTCCACTGCACCTTCAGCAATACGATCAAACAGTGGACGGAAATGCGCCGCCAGCGCAGCGTAATCGGTGCCTGTAGAAAGTTGGCTCATAATCACTCCTGATGAGAAAGATCGTCGATGTCGTGGCGCGTCGGTTCGTGGCGCACCGCGAGCAGGAAAAAGATCGGGATGATGGCGGCAAGCGACACCACCCAGAACATATTGGTGCCCAGCGCCGCCTGCAGAATCGGCAGAATAAACAGCGCCAGCGCGCTGCCAATCCCTGACAGCGCACGACTGAAGCCCACGCCAGTAGCGCGAATGGAAGTTGGATAAGAGAGCGCCGGATAGACCATCAGCTGCGCACCCGGGCCAAAGCCTTCAGCAAACAACCACAAACCAAGCATCAGCACCGCAAACACAATCCCCGCAATCGCTTCAGGGTGCCCAATCAATGCCAATGCAATCAGTGCGAAGAACTGCAGTGCAAATCCGGCCATTGCTACATGGCGAGACGGATATTTCCAGGCCAGACGCATGCCCAGCAGACCGCCGGTGAAAGCAAACAGCGCGTTCAGGCCGAGCGATGCGGAGATCGTTTCAAACACGCCCGCGCCGAGGAACTGCGCGAGGATCGAAGGCAGGAAGAAGGCGATCGCGGTGTATTCAAACGAGATGCAGATGTTCATCACGCCTGCCACGATGGTGCGTTCACGCCAGGGTTTCTGGAACAGCACGCGGAAACTTACTTTGGGTGCCGCTTCTGCTGGTGGTGCTTCGGGTTCCGCTTCATGCGCATGAATACCGTAAGAGTCACGCAAAATGCGCACCGCAGACTTCAGATCGCCCTGATTGGCTGCCCACAGCGGTGATTCGTTCATAAATTTGCTGCGCACTGCGATGATCAACAACGCGGGAACGGCACCGAACAGCAGTGATGCACGCCATAACCAGTCAAGATGCTCTTTCGGTAACAGGAAGTAGAGCGCGAAGATCAGCAGGAAACACACCGTTGACGCGGCGTACCACATCGGGCACCAGGCGGCGAGTCGCGCGGCTTTGTTGCCTTTGCCTGCGAATTTAGAAAATTCCGCCAGGTAGGACATCGCCACGGGTAAATCGATACCCACGCCAATCCCCATCAGGAAACGTGCGCCAATCAGTACCCAGACATTAGGCGCTAATCCCGCTGCGATGGCCGAGACCACGAAGAACAGCATATCGGCCATAAACACCGAGTAACGGCCATATTTGTCGGTCAGCCAGCCACCAATCAGGTTCCCGACAATGGTGCCGACCATGATTGAGGACGTCACCAATCCGGTGAGAAGAGGAGAAAGCTGGAATTCGCGTACCACATCGTCAATTCCATAAGAGAGCGTGGTGAGATCGTAGGCATCGAGGAAGACGCCGCCGAGGGCGAGGAACACAATCATGCGCGCATAATTGTTTTTGTCACTGCGGGTGTTGATCAGCCTTGCCACATCACTGACCGAACGAACCGGCTCAGACGTCGGTAAGGTGTTTTCGAAAGAAACGGTACTCATAATGCCTCACGTTGTTTTTTAGTTGTGCAGGTGAGGTTGTTATAAGCGCTTACCCTTCAGGTCCAAAGCAACAAATATTGATATTAAATTGTTTAAAATCAATAACATGAAAAACTTTCAAACACAAAATCCCGGACGCGCATCGCGAGCCCGGGTGAAGGGTAACACCAGGAAATTAGTCTGCAGAGACCGGCACTAATACGCCTTTAACTAACGGATCATCCGTCGTTTTCAGCCACTGCTGAACGCGAGGATCGGAGAACGCCTGTTTTAGCTTAACGATGTTCACCTGCTCCAGATAGGGCGTACCAATCACCAGCTGCGAGGCAAAAGTACGCGGTGCCGGTGGGAACAGAATGCCTTTATCACGCGGCACTTTTCCGGCATCAAACTGCGAAACATAACCAATCGCCGCATCCACCGAATTCAACGCGCGTGGCATGGTTAGCAAATCGAGTTCTTTGAAGACGAAGCCATGCGGATTACCGATAATGTTTTTTAATTTGGCGGTACGCGGTTCAACCTTGGGATCGAGTGTGATCAAACCCTGACGTGCCAGCAGCCACAAGGCCTGGCCCTGGTTGGCGCCATCATCCGGCACCACAATGGTGGCCCCCTGCGGCAGGTCGGCTATGGATTTATAGCGATCGGAGTAGACGCCAAATGCCCACTGGAACAGCGGCAGCGCCGAAGTGAGTTTGAAGCCATTGGCATCCACCACCTGCTTTAACCACCACTGGTGCTGATAGACGGTTGCCGCATATTGTCCTTGCGCCACGGCGCGATCCGCCTGCACCGGATCCTGCACGCCCACCGCTTCCAGCTTCAGACCATAATCCGGCGCGATGTGCTCGCCAACATACTCAATCAACTTCTGTTCTCCCGCCATTGCCGGTTCAAAGTGGATTTGTAGCGTGGTGCCAAAGACCACCGCTTGCGGTTGCTGACTGCGCCAGAATCCTGCGGCGGCGGCAAATGCAATGACCACTATAATCAGTAGCAGCCACGGCCAGCGGCGCGTCTTACGTAACTCAAATTCTTGTGTTGTCATCGTGATATCCCCTGAGGATGGCGTAGAATTGCGACTAAACGGTCACCGATAAATTGAATGGTTTGTATCAAAGCGATCAGCACCACGATGGTGGCGATCATGATGTGGTTGTCGAAGCGTTGATAGCCGTACACCACGGCTAAATAACCGATACCGCCTGCGCCGATGGTGCCAGCGATGGCGGAGTATTCGATCATGGAAATCAGGTTGAGGGTGATGGCGGCAACAACAGCAGGTAATGCCTCACTCAGCTGCGCCGAACGGATGATCTGCCAGCGCGAACCACCGCATACCAACCCCACCGCAGTCACTTCATCGGGCAGTTCTCGCAGCGCGTTATCCACCAGACGACCAAAGAACGGAATGCCCGCCGCAATCATCGGCACCACCGCCGCAGGGATGCCGATAGTGGTGCCGGTCAGCCAGAAGGTGAACGGGATGATCGCCGCCATTAACACCAGAAACGGCAACGAGCGTCCCATATTCACGATCCAACTCAGCACCCGATAAATGCCGCGATGAGGAAATAATCCACGCACTGAGGTGTTGAATAGCACCACGCCAACGATACCGCCGAACGTCACCACGAACAGCATCACAATGCCGACCATTAGCGCCGTTTCGGCCATAGCGGGCAACATCAACGATGGGATCTCCAGCCAGGGCGTATCCTGACTTATCACGGAAATGCTCATACCGCCTCCCGCAACTGATGGACACTGCCCGAGACGCTGGCAACCAGTCCAAACTGTTCGAGCTGCGCCAGCAATCGCGCCAGTGGCACACGCTCTTGCTGGAAGTGAATGCCCACCTGCAAGCGTCCGGCCTGGATACCATTGACCTGCTCAACGTGCGCGCCAAGCAGATCGATGCGCAGATTGAACTGCACACTCAGACGCGAGATCCAGTCGCTGATGACCGGTACATCTGTGCGATAACTCAGTTGCAGAATCAATTCCGCCACGCCAGGTTGCGCCACCAGTGGGAACAGACGTTGCCCCAGTGAGGAATCGGGCTGCGCCAGTAACTGTTTCAGCACGCCATACTGCACAATCTGCCCATCGCGAATTTCGGCAACCGCATCCGCCGCCTGACGCACTGCATCCATCTCGTGGGTGATCAGCACGATTGCCAGCTTATAGTCGTCACGCAGTTTCTTTAGCAAATCCAGCACCGCCACCGTGGCTTCAGGATCGAGACCAGAAGTCGCTTCGTCGGCCAGCAGCACGGAAGGCCTTAGTGCCAGGGCTCGCGCGATGCCAATCCGTTGACGCTGTCCCCCCGAAAGCTGGTCGGGATACGCTTTGGCTTTATGGCTCAGACCAACACTCTCCAGCAACTCACCGACACGCGCAGAAATATCCCGCTCGACCACGCCGAGATAACGCAATGGCAACGCGATATTTTCCCAGGCACTTTTGCGCTGCAGTAGGGCAGACGATTGAAAAACGGTGCCAATCGAACGGCGCGCGCGACGCAGTGCTTCGCCATTCAGCCGCGAGAGCTCGCTGCCATTGATGCGAATACTGCCCGCGCTGGGCTGCTCCAGTAAACTGATGCACTTCGCCAGCGTGGATTTTCCCGCGCCGCTGGGCCCAACGACAGCGGTGATGTTGGCCTGTGGTACCTGCAAGTTGATGGCTTTCAGCACCTCGGTGACGCGTCCATCCGCGGTGCGGTAATGCTTACTCAACTGGTCAATTTCAATCATATGACCTCCGGCAGTACCGAATTTTTCACCCGATAGCCCACGCCGGGATGCGGTTCGGTTAACTGTGGTCCGGCGTTAAACAGCTTCTCGCGCAGCGTACCTTCCGCATACGCCTTCTTATAAACACCGCGCTTTTGCAGCTCTGGGATCAGCAGTTCAACCACATCCTCAAAGGTTTCATGCGTTAATGCGTAGGCGAGGTTGAAACCATCAACGTCAGTGTCTTCCACCCAGCTTTGCAGTTCGTCGGCGACGGTTGCTGCACTGCCGACAATCAGCGGGCCAAAGCCGCCAATGCCCACCCAATCCGCCAGCGCTTTTACCGTCCACTGACGATCAGGATCGGCGGTGGAGAAGGTTTCGACGGCTGACTGGATGGCATTGGTGTGAAGGTACTTCAGCACCTGGTCAGGTTGATATTGACCGAAGTCGATACCCGTCCATCCAGATACCAGCGCCAGTGCACCTTCGTAGCTGACATAGCTTTGGTATTCTTTCCACTTCGCCTGCGCGGCGGCATCGGTCTCCCCGACGATTACCGTTTGCAGATTGAAGATCAGGATGCTGCGCGGATCGCGCCCTGCTTCTGCTGCGCGGCGACGAATATCCGCGACGGTTTTCTTCAGCAGCACTTTCGACGGCGCGGCAACAAACACGCATTCAGCGTGCTCAGCGGCAAACTGTTTGCCTCGGCTCGATGCTCCCGCCTGATACAACACCGGTGTGCGCTGCGGTGACGGCTCACAAAGGTGAATGCCCGGTACGTTGAAGAAGGTGCCCTGATGATTGATCGGATGGATTTTGCGAGGGTCGCTGAAGATACGTCGTTCACGATCGCGTAATACCGCATCCTGTTCCCAACTGCCTTCCAGCAGCTTGTACACCACCTGCAAATATTCATCGGCATAGTCGTAGCGGCTGTCGTGATCGCTCTGCGCCTGATGACCAATATTGCGCGCCCCGCTCTCCAGATACGAGGTTACAATATTCCAGCCGATGCGCCCTTTGGTCAGGTGATCGAGCGTCGATAAACGGCGCGCAAAGGGATAAGGATGCTCAAACGATAGCGATGCGGTGAGACCAAAGCCGAGATGCTCGGTCACCAGCGCCATTGGGGTAATCAACGCCAGCGGATCGTTGACCGGTACCTGCGTCGCCTGACGAATCGCGGCATCGCCATTCCCGTTCAGCACATCGTAAATACCCAACACATCGGCGATAAACAAACCGTCAAATTTGCCACGCTCCAGCAGGCGCGCCAAATCGACCCAGTACTCCAGATCTTTGTATTGCCAGGAACGGTCGCGCGGATGCGCCCACAGGCCCGGTGATTGATGTCCGACACAGTTCATATCAAAAGCATTCAGGCGAATTTCACGTTGCGATGGCATAGCAATCTCCATAGCGAGGCCGTGATCGTGCGACGACCCGGCGTTCGTTAGTGTGTTTTTAGGATGTTTGAGAGATTAAGAAGCGTAAGGGGGACATCGCTCGTCTTGAGCGATGTGAAGATCTTCAAGAATTTGCTGAGCAACGGCAGCGGCGTGATCGGCAACCTGTGGCAGGCCCATCAACTCACCGAAACGCGCGCGGGCGGCGGGTCCGACTACGAGCAGGCGGGCGTTGGGCAACCCATGGTGATTCAGTGCGTGCGACTGCGCATCAACGTCGAGGCCAAAGCCAAGCTGATCACCGCGAATCAGGCCTTGTTCACTCAGCGAACGCAACAGCGGCTGACTATGTGTCAGCGCATCATGCCCCGGTCCGGTGGTGACGATCAGATGATCGAGCAGGCGCGTTTTCATTTCACCCTGGCGTGTACGCAGCGTGATTGCCAGCTGGAGGCCCTGAGCAGTGATGGCGTCCAGTCTTGCTGCCAGCACCTGCAAGCTGCCCTGCTGCTGTCGTCTGGTGATTTCTGCAGACACCTGCGGCGCGATGCGATAGCGATGTACATCCCACCACGAACGCAAATGGCGCACAAAGCGCTGCTGCTCGCGCAGCGGCAACGATTGCCAGATGGTTTGGCCCTGCGCACGGACATCGTCCAGCACGCGTTGCCAGGGTAATTGCTGCTGTGCCGCTCGGGCAACTTCATCCCTGATGTGATGCAGCCACAGACGCGCGCTGGAGACGTTCTGAGGCGCTAACGTCCATTCAGGCCACTCACCCTGCAGATTGGCGCGTGAGAGCTGTCCACGGCGTGAGAAAGCGGTTAACGGGCCTTGATGATGCCGCGTGCCTAATGAGGCAACCACATCCGCCATACTCAGGCCGGTTCCGATAATGGCCACGGTGGCGTCAGGATCTATCGCATCCAGCACGCCGGCTTGCCATGGATTGGCAATGAGCGCTGGGTGATGGGCAAAGGGCTGCAGCGAGCGAGGCAAGGATGGCGGTGGGTGACTGATCGCTAACGCCAGCACATCGCCCTGTAGCGTCTCGCCATTGCTGAGTAACAGCTGCTGCCCTTCCCATGCAATGGCACTGGCCTGAACGTGCCGTAACTCAATCTGCGGATGCCGTTCCGCCGCGAGGGCAAACTGCTCTGCCAGGTAGCGACCAAACATCGCGCGCTGCGGATAGACTGATCCGTCATCACAATGGGCTACTGAATCCAGTGAACACTCAGGCTGCTGACGATACCAGCGGTCAAAGGCGCCCTGCTCATCGCCGCTGAGTTGCATGCGCGAGGCAGGTACATTGATGCGATGCGCCGGTTCCTGCGTGGAGTAGGCCACCCCACCGCCCAGTTGCTCACGCGGTTCGACCACTGTAATCAGTAATGGAGAGGACGATTGCCGCGCGAGATGAATCGCCAGCGCCGTTCCGCTGAACCCGCCACCTGTGATGATAATGTGAGGTCGTGCCATCGTCTTCTCCTGCATTAGCTGGCGCTCGCCTGTTTTGAAGGACGTTTATCGCCACCAATGGTTTCGCCAAACGGGCCGGTGTTAATGGTGCGCGCGCGCTGCTGCTGACCATTTGCCAGCGGTAATAGCGGCAGCAGCAATTCTGCCACACGATGCGCCTCTTCCAGATGCGGATATCCCGACAGGATGAAGTTGGTCACACCCAGTGCCTGATATTCCCGTATGCGCTCAGCCACCTGCTCAGGACTGCCGACTAAAGCCGTTCCGGCTCCGCCGCGCACCAGACCAACGCCTGCCCATAAGTTTGGTGAGATGTAGAGATTATCGCGGGAGCCTTTGTGCAGCGCGCTCATACGCGCCTGACCTGCCGAATCCATGCGCGCAAAGATCTTCTGCGCCTGCGCGATGGTGTCTTCATCCAGATGACCAATCAGTTTCTCCGCAGCCGCCTTCGCTTCCTGCTCTGTCTCACGCACAATGACATGCAGGCGGATGCCGTATTCCAGTTTGCGTCCGCGCGCTGCTGCACGTTCCCGGACCACCGCCAGCTTCTCTGCGACCTGCTCAGGAGGCTCACCCCATGTCAGATAGGTATCGATTTGCTCAGCAGCAACATCAATTGCGGCCTCGGACGAACCGCCAAAATAGAGCGGTGGGCCATTTTCCTGCACCGGAGGAAACAACACCTCTGCGCCTTCAACGTGAATGCGCTGCCCTTCATAGTCAACCTTCTCTCCACGCATTAAACGGCTATACACATCGAGAAACTCTTTGGTGACTTCATAGCGTTCACTGTGATTGAGAAAGATGCCATCACCTTTGTTCTCAACCGGGTCACCGCCCGTCACCACGTTAATCAGCAAACGTCCTTCAGAGAGGCGATCCAGGGTTGTGGCCATACGCGCGGCCAGTGTCGGCGGTTGAAGTCCAGGGCGAACGGCGACCAGATAGCGCAGGCGTTTAGTGATGGGTGCCAGCGCAGACGCGACCAGCCACGAATCCTCGCAGCTTTTACCCGTGGGAATCAGCACGCCATAGAAACCGAGATTGTCGGCAGCTAATGCCACCTGCTGTAAGTAAGCCAAATCAACCGGGCGCCCACCTTCCGTGGTACCGAGATAGCGTCCATCACCGTGCGTCGGGAGAAACCAGAAGACGTTAATATTCTTGTTTGTGGATTCGGCCATTATGCTTTTCCTATATAACTTTATTAAAAAATGGTCATTTCGGACTGATTATTTAGTTATATGGCTATTAGCGAAAAGCGTGCCAGCTTTGATTCTCTTGATAATGACGTTATTTCAGCAGGTTAGACCCTTACTGCGGTTTCTGTTTGTTGCATCGGCAACTTACCGCTTACAGCTATTGCTGCATATGCAACTGCTTATGCTTTTTTCCTGCTGTTCACAGTGAATAGCAACGTTTAGCGTGTGCTGATTCTCCTTAATGGACATCAAAAGATGCTGACCAACTATAGCAATTACGCTGATTCACCGCGTTTAATCGACCCGGCTTCTCTCGCTTTTCAATCATTGCTCGACAAATTCGCCCCCACTGACGCCACGGTATTGATTGTCGGCGAGACCGGCACGGGTAAGGAAGTTGTCGCACGCTATCTCCATCATCATAGCCAACGCCGCCATGGCCCCTTTCTCGCCGTTAACTGCGGTGCTTTAACTGAAAGTCTTGCCGAAGCCGAACTCTTTGGTCATGAGAAAGGGGCATTTACCGGCGCGACCCAGGCGCATCCCGGTTGGTTTGAATCTGCGCAGGGCGGCACTCTGCTGCTGGATGAGATTGGAGAGCTGAGTTTGTCGCTACAGGTCAAGTTACTACGCGTATTACAGGAGCGCGAGATTACGCGCGTGGGTTCGCGCAAGCCGATTAAAGTCGATGTGCGTGTTATTGCGGCCACCCATGTTGATTTGGCACAGGCGATCCGCGAACGGCGATTCAGGGAAGACCTTTACTATCGCCTCAACATTGCGGTGGTGCCGCTGCCTCCGTTGCGACAGCGTCGTGATGATATCCCGCTGCTGGCGCAGCATTTCCTTTCGCTGTATGCACGTCGTTTAGGTCGACCGGTGCGTCGTTTGTCACCGGATGCTTTGGAAGTGCTGCTGGAGTACAGCTGGCCGGGCAATATTCGCGAGCTGGAAAATACGCTTCACAACGCAGTACTTCTGAGTCGGGAGGAGACGCTAACGCCAGCTCATTTGCGACTGACAAGATACAGTGAACAGGGATTTAACAACGCGGAAGCATCAACGCTTGATAACTTCCTGCGTCAACAACTCTCCACTAAGCCCAATCAACTGTTTGATCGCGTCATCACCAGCCTGATTACTCACGCGCTGGATTTCACTGAACACAATCAGACACAGGCCGCGGCGTTGCTTGGCATCAGCCGCCACACGCTGCGTACTCATCTTGCTCATCAGGGAATGATAAAAGGACGGCGTAAGGCGGCGAGTTACATTGCAACTGCCTCTGCTGATGAGCCTCATCAGGAACGCGAGTTACGTATCGGTTATCAAAAATTCGGTAATCTTGGGGTATTAAAAGCACGGCAAAGTCTTGAGCAGTGCTTTGCACAGCAGGGCGTCAGCGTGTTGTGGAGCGAATTTCCTGCCGGGCCTCAACTGCTTTATGCCTTACAAAATAACGAGATCGATTTCGGTACCACCGGCGAGGTGCCGCCTATTTTCGCCCAAGCGAATGGCAATGCAGTGACCTACATCGCCTGGGAACCCCCTGCGCCCAGTAGCGTGGGGATAGTTGTCCCAATCGATAGCGATATCCGTAGCATTGCTGATTTACGTGGTAAACGTATTTCGGTCAATAAAGGTTCTAACGTTCACTGGTTATTGCTGCAGTTGCTGGAAGAAGCAGGTATCGCCCTTGATGAACTCAAAGTGGTGTATGCGCCGCCAAAATATCCTCTGACGGCCAGTGATTATCTGGCGGTCGATGCATGGATGATGTGGGACCCCTTACTCAGTGCGGCAGAGAGCAATCCTGAGTTACGCGTGCTGGCCAACGGTGAGGGGCGTGTGCGCAACCACCAATTTTATCTGGCACGTCGCGATTATGTGGAAAAACATCACGACGTGGCCCATCGGCTAGTGGAGAGTTTACAGCAGACCGGCATTTTTATTGATAATCATCGGCAGGAAGCTGCTGGTCTGCTTGCGCAGGAATTGGGTCTTGACCTTTTGGCCGTTGAAAGAGCTTTAACACGACGCAGTCATAAAACCCGTTCAATGGTATTTGAAGTGATTAAAGAGCAACAAATCATCGCCGATCGTTTTTATGCATTGGGTCTGATAAACAAGCCTGTCCGTGTTCGGGAAGCGGTTTGGCAATCGCCCAGCGTTTTGTCACTGACAGCCTAACGGCCCGAATAAAGTTATCCACCTTTTCTGTGGATAAATCATTGAATATCATCTGGCTAAACCGGGTTAGTACCCTCGATGCAGCGCTGAAATTTGCTGAAATGCTGGCGATTTCAGCCTGAAATTAATTTAAAAAACACTTTTAATTCAATTCATTAGCTGTGAAATCCTGATGGCGAATGAAGAAAATTTCAGGGCATTCGCAATCTGATTTCCTCTCCTGGATAGCCTTTGTTGCTTTCCTATCCAGCTGGTTATTTTGCCTTCACCACAGATTCACTAAACTCTACGGCGCAAGATTGTTATGCATATAGACGGTGAAAAAGTTGGCGATTTCAGCCTGAAATTTCTACACAGGTTAGATATTTTTCATACAGTTAGCGATGAAATAGCACTGGCGAAAAGCTGAAATTCAGGCAAAAAAAAACCGCCCGAAGGCGGCATTTCGCTACTGATTGAGATATTTATTGAGTGTCTCGTTTATCACCCGATCCAACTCATCTTGTAATTCTTTCGACTGGCGATTGAATTCGTAGCTGAACATGCGGCCGCGTGTCTTCTTGCGGGCATAGCGATCTTTATCAGCAAACGTCCAGAGAGGCGTGGCGACCGCTTTGTCCTTTGCTGGCGACTGGATTAGTGTTTGGCTCCCATTACGCACCAGACGCAAAATCCCATTTTTTACTTCATCTTCAGCCAGACCATCACGTGCGCAGACCGTATCGACATCCATGCCAATGGTATCAATTAAGGCTTCAACCGACTGACCAATCTCCTGAAGCTTCTCATACGCCTGCAGCAGCGTTTTGTAATCCGGGTATGTTAACTCGGAATGATTTGGGAACAGGGTAACCAACTCCAGTGGTACACTCGCGGCTTGCAACGCACGCGTAACTTTTGCCTGCGAGAGGCCTTCGCTCTGAGCAATCTCTTTCTGTGACAGGCCACTCTCCTTTAATGACAGCAGGCGCATCCCCACTTCACGCAGATTATGTTCGCGTGCGGTTTGGATGTCCTGCGCCAGACGACGTGCTTCATCTGCCGTGATGGCTACCTCAGTGACCAGCACATCCAGCCCAGTTTTGCAGTGCAAAGCGGCGGCACGGCGGCGGGAACCATCCAAAATTTCGATACGGTCTCCGCGCTTCACACCAATAGCAGGGAAGAACTGCTGCAATTTAATGGTGCGGATAATGTCGCGCAGCGATTCAGGCGTCAAGCCTGACTGGTCGCGGCCATTCGTTTCCATTACCACATAGGTTTTTTCTTCAATTTCCTTCGCCGTAATGTGTTCAAGCGTGAACAGGGCACGTTTACCGGTCGAAAGGATAAAGGTTTGAGAATGTCCGTCTGAGGCATCCTCAGTCTGCAAAGGTGTCTGGCTGAAGGTACGGCCAATCGTGATTCGTTTTGCGCTCATAGTAACCTCAGTTCAGGCGAATAAATTCAATGCGATCAAATACGGCTTTAGCGAAATCTTCCGCTGCCGAACGCGCATTCTTTAAGGCTTCGGTGCTGCCCACATAGGTTGATGGGTTCGCAGAGATCACCGTATCAAACGACTCTCCACAGCGCTCAAAGCCGTCCAGGCGCGGTAAAGCAGCATCCAGCATGTCGCCGCCAAAGATCTCTTTCGCCAGGCTGTGACAAAGCTTGTGGTCCGCTTTATTCGATAGCTTGGACATAAAGCCGATGTTGCCTTGCAAGCGGCAGGATGCGCCTGATTCCTCAATGATGCCAATCAGTTCCGGCAGGCGCGTCAGATACTTCAACGTCGAGTGGAAATCAACTTGTGCTGGTGGAACTGGCGTCATCAGTAAATCAGATGCGGCAATGGCGTTCTTCAGGAAGGCATCCAGATGTGGGCCACTGTCGATGAAAATGAAGTCATAGTCTTTCTTCAGTTTTGCAACGACGTTGTCATACAGAACCGCATGCACATTCTGCGTAGGCAGATGCTCAGCACACAGTTCTTCCCAACGTGATGCAATGAAGGCGTCGTCAATGGAGGCCGGCAGTACGTCGACACCAGGAATAATCGATGGCACGATGAATTCATTAAGCAACTCTTCGCG
This sequence comes from Pantoea sp. ME81, assembly GCF_903970985.1. Lineage (NCBI taxonomy): Bacteria > Pseudomonadati > Pseudomonadota > Gammaproteobacteria > Enterobacterales > Erwiniaceae > Pantoea > Pantoea sp. ME81. Next base: position 20,414 of record NZ_CAJCKS010000083.1, read on the forward strand.
GCCCACATTTTGCAGCATCGCTTGCGCAGCTGTGGCTTCTACCAGTCCGACCGAACGCTCATGATTGAGGAACATGGTGGCAGAGGATTGCGGATCGAGGTCGATAACCAGAATGCGCAGATCTTCATACAACAGATGTGGGTGCGCACGCAGCGCATGGGCCAGTGAGACCGTTGAGACGGTTTTCGATACGCCACCTTTGAGATTACCAACAAACAGCGTGAATGCCTCTGCGTGACGATCGCGATACTTTGGCACGCCGCGGTGATGGTAGATATCAATGATGTTTTGGATGGACATTGCGTACTTGGTAGAGCTGCCCGCCGCGCGTTTATCGAATGGATAGCCGTTCTCTTCCATTTCATTTACGGCGTAATCAACGCTCGCACGCGTTAATTTAGGAAGTTTGGCTAACGCGGCTTTGGCGTAAACCTGATAAAAAGTGTTTTCCTGCAACTCTTCTTTCTGCGCCTGAATCTGTTCCGTCAGGCTCATTAGCATTTTTTCTGAACGTTGTGCGACTCTCAGAACTTGCTTCTCATCGTTAGCCATACTTGCTCCACACATGTAGGATTTATGACTTTATACCGAAATCCTGCACATGAGGCAAATCTATCTCATCTAATGCGAAACATTTAGCGCAGTGAAAATACCTTGAGTAAGAGCGTGTTAGTGCAAACATTCACTGTAATCAGCGGAGATGTTTTAATCAGAGCGTAATAATGGATGAAAGTGTGAGCAACGCCTCATTCGCGTATTTGCTACAGCATTCACTGTAATCAGTAATTTGATCGTCCGTTGCACGAGAGTTGCGGGCAGGGTGATATGGCTGAAATCACAGCCTGCATTCACTATATTCGGCATAACATTCACTGTAATCAGTAAAAATTCACTGTAAGTGGTAATAGGTTCACTGTAATCAGTAAATAACTGCGCTACGTTCACTGTAATCAGTCATATTGATTTTCACGCTGAGCAGTTGAAAGCCAGGGCTCTCCATGACGAAATCGGCTGCAGGCGTTTTCGGTTGATAGAGAGACCTTAGTCCCAATATAAGCATTCACTATAATCAGTAGACTGCATATGGGGAGCATTGATTTAATCCGAGTGTTCACTGTAATCAGTAATCAACAGCTCGTATGGCTAGCTGGCATTCACTGTAATCAGCAATTTGTCTAAGCCACATTCAGACGTTCACTGTAATCAGTAACCCAAATCGTTCTCTCAGCGTAGCGTTCACTATAATCAGCAGTTTCGTCTTAAATGGATTCGCCATAATCGGCGGAAAGGGAAGGGCGTACGTGAGAACGTTCACTGTAATCAGTATGTGAGTCAGGAGTCAGGAGTCAGGAGTCAGGAGTCAGGAGTCAGGAGTCAGGAGTCAGGAGTCAGGAGTCAGGAGTCAGGAGTCAGGAGTCAGGAGTCAGGAGATG
>NZ_CAJCKS010000084.1:0-21454 GCF_903970985.1 Pantoea sp. ME81
CCTGCGTAGGCGCGTGCCGCGCTGATTTGCGCAGACAGTGGCTGGGCAAGGCCATTGGGTTGTGCCGTTAACGCATCGGAGTAGATGACGTTTTCCAGTTGTGGCGTCAGCACATAGAGCGTGCCGCTGAGTGCCGCGACAAAAATAAAGGGCGCGACAAACAGGCCAATATAAAAATGTAAGCGACGAAGTAGATTAAGCACCGCACCACGCGGTGCTGCAGAGTGAGCAGCAGACAAAGCCGTCTTCCTTCCGGTTAGAGAATGCCGTGACGCAAAAAGGTGCGTCGTTAATGATGTTATCAGCAGGAGAGAACAGCAGGCGGCGCACGCGGACGGTGTGTTGGGCTAAAGCGTCGGATCACCGGAGCCTGCAGAGGCGGCAGCGGTGGGGCGCGAGAAATCACCATCATCAGCCAGATGAACGGGATGAACACCCACATCATCAACGGCACATGCACCAGCAGGTCACAGTAGCCGCAGGCGAATTCACCGTCTTCCATCATGTGATGGTCCATGCCCGGCATCGCCATATCCATCATCATTTCGTGATGATGCATCGACATTTCAGACGTCATGCCGTGGGATGGCATATCCATCATGCGGCTTTGCCGTTCCATCAACGACTTCGATACGATCGGCGCGACAAACAGCAGCAGCACCGCCAGGATGGCGATACAGGCAGTCAGGCGCTGGCGAAGTTGATGTGAAAAGATCATGGCGGCGACGAAATGATTCAACAAATGAGGCCGAAGTGTAACGCCATTGCCGCAGAAGGGTTACAGAAACTCAGGCTAATTTAGAAAAAATTCGCACCTTTTGAAAAAAGTCACTTTACGCGCTGTATTTGTTAACCTAAATGCAACCTGATGAGAACAGTGCGGAAACATGTAAACGGAGAAGCGATGAAAATAGTGATGCTGGATGGTGATACGCTGCCTACACCGCCGACACGCCCGGAGTGGTGTGCGGAATGGGATTTTCGTGGAACAACGGCACAGCACGACATTATTTCTGCCTTAAAGGGCGCGCAGATTGCCATCACCAACAAAGTGCCGCTGCGCGCGGAAACACTGAAACAGTTGCCGGATCTGCGCTACATCTGTGTCGCGGCAACGGGTTACGACTGCATCGATTTGGATGCATGTCGTGAACGCGGCATTGTGGTCAGTAATGTGCCCGGCTACTCCACGCGAAGCGTCTCCGAAGGCGTGATTGCCGCCTTATTTGCCCTGCGTCGCCATCTGGTGGATTACGCCAACAGCACGCGCGCGGCCTGGCCTGCATCGTCCCATTTTTGTGTGCATCGCCAGCCGATTCAGGACATTTTCGGTGCGACCTTAGGGATTGTCGGCAAAGGCGACATCGGCAGCGCGGTGGGTGCGATGGCAGAAGCGCTCGGCATGACGGTACTCTACGCGGACCGCAAAGGCAGTTCAGCGCCGCGCGCTGGTTATGTTCCGTTTGAAGAGGTGCTGGCGCGTAGTGATGTGTTGAGCTTGCATTGCCCGCTGACGCCGCAAACTCAGCAGTTAATCGATTTGCAGGCGCTGGCGCAGATGAAGCCGTCAGCCTGGCTAATCAACACTGCACGCGGTGGACTGATCAATGAAACGGAACTGGCCCACGCGCTGCGTCAGGGTGTGATTGCTGGTGCAGCGCTGGATGTGCTCAGCAGTGAACCACCGGCAGCCGATCATCCGCTGTTGCAACCGGATATTCCTAACCTGCTGCTGACACCGCATATCGCCTGGGCCAGCCAGCAGGGAGTGAACAATCTGTTGCGCGGTATTGAAGCTAATCTCGAGGGCTTTGCTCAGGGCAATCCATCGCATGTGGTGAGCTAAGCGCTTAAAAAATCGAGCGGCCCAGTCGCTCGGTGAGTTTCTCCAGCAGCGCGGTGCCCGCCAGAGAGTTACCGGAGTGATCCAGCGCCGGCGACCACACCGCGATACACATCTCACCGGGGATGACCGCGACAATGCCGCCACCTACGCCCGACTTTGCGGGCATTCCCACACGCCAGGCGAACTCGCCTGCACCGTCATACATGCCGCTGGTCATCATCAGCGCATTGACCTGGCGTGCCTGACGCGGTGAGATCACGGCCCACTCATCGTGCTGACTGCGTCCCTGGTTAGCGAGATAGAGAAAGGTGCGCGCCAGCTCTTCACAGCTCATGGAGAGTGAGCAGTAATGGAAGTAGGTTTCCATCACTTTGCTGACATCATTGTGGAAATTGCCAAATGATTTCATCAGCCAGGCAATGGCGGCATTGCGAGCGGAATGCTCGTATTCAGAGCGCGCAACCACACGGTCATAGTTGATGTCGCTTTGCTGAGCCAGGCGGCGCACAATCTCCAGCATACGCTGGCGCGGGGCAGTTAAACGACTCTCCAGCAAGTCACACATCACCAGCGCACCGGCGTTAATGAAGGGATTGCGGGGTTTGCCCTGTTCCAGCTCCAACTGCACCAGCGAGTTAAACGCCTGACCGGAAGGTTCTTTACCCACACGCTGCCAGATCTCGGCATCGTCATACAGCGTCAACGCGACCGTGAGTGATAGCACTTTGGAGATCGACTGAATGGAAAAACGCGTGGAAGCATCGCCAGCCTGAAAGCGCTGACCATCGGGTGTGACAATGGCGATGCCGAGCTGATCAGCATCGACACCGGCCAATGCGGGAATGTAGTCCGCCACCTTGCCCTGTCGCGTTAAAGGACGGACTTCAGCGACAATTTCTTCCAGCAATCCATTCGTGAGTTCTGACACCAGATGGCTCCAATTTTCTTGTTTTTCCGTTTCAAATACGTTTGCGGCTTGTTTCATAGCGCGTATCTGCAGTCATGAAGCCGCTATCAGCTGCGCAATCAAGAGAATGGCAATCGAAGTGCGGTAGTAGAGACAGCATAATCTTTAAGGCCAGGATCATGGTGATTTGCCCCTAACTCGTCAACGGGCGACGTAAAATTCTGTGAGCCTTCCGGGTGAAGCCTGCGTTACAGTGCATAAATCCAGCAAAAACATCGGGCTCACATTATGTTGACCAATCTGTTGCGTGATTTTCCGTCAGCGGTGCAAAGCGGCAGCGCTGAAACCTTCGAAGCGCTGTTGTCACAACCCAATCTCCTGATTGAACGTATCGTTTCAACCGGGCAGGCCAGTCCGCCCGATTTTTGGTACAGCCAGACGCAAGGTGAATGGGTGATGATTTTACAGGGTTCGGCTGGATTGCAGTTGGAAGGCGAAAGCGAAGCGCGCACACTGTTACCCGGCGATTTTATCGATATTCCGGCAGGCTGCCGCCATCGCGTTTGCTGGACCGATAGCCAGGGCCCTACGGTGTGGCTGGCGGTACATTATGGTGAACTGCCCAGCCAACCGTAAAATTCTGTTGCCAATGATTGCGTTACGCGATCGCCTGAGTTAGCTATGCTGACGCCTTTTCGTCGCTGGAATGGCGGCGCTGATGTTATTGAGGATCTGCATGTCTGTTTCGCAAAATGCCAGTCAGCCTGAGAACGCCATGCGCGCCGGACGTTTTATGCTGCTGCAAAAGCTGCTGCGCCGCGATAAAACACCCGTGGCTTTATTGCTGCTCGCCGCACTGGTCGGTGTGCTTACCGGTTTGGTCGGTGTTGCCTTTGACCGCGCGGTGAATTTCATCCTGCATTCGCGCCTGAACTGGCTGGAAAACGCTGCCACTCATCCCCTTTTTAAGGTCCTGTGTGCTTTTCTGGTTTCCGCTGTATTGGGGGCCATTGGTTATTATCTGGTGCGGCGATTCGCGCCGGAAGCGGGTGGTTCAGGCATTCCCGAAATCGAAGGGGCACTGGAAGAGCTGCGTCCGGTGCGCTGGTGGCGCGTGCTGCCGGTGAAGTTTCTTGGCGGTATGGGAGCGCTGGGCTCAGGCATGGTGTTGGGGCGCGAAGGCCCAACCGTGCAGATCGGCGGCAATATTGGCGGTATGTGTCTGGATCTGTTCCGCGTTAAGTCGTCTGAATCCCGGCATACCTTAATCGCCACTGGCGCAGCGGCGGGTTTGTCGGCTGCTTTCAATGCGCCGCTGGCAGGCATCCTGTTTATTATTGAGGAGATGCGTCCGCAGTTTCGCTACAGCCTGATTTCAATCAAAGCAGTGTTTGTCGGCGTGATCGTTTCCAGCATCGTATTTCGTTTATGCAATGGTAATGAAGCCATTATCAACATCGGCCAGTTGCGCGATGCGCCTACCAACACGCTTTGGCTCTATTTGTTGCTTGGCATCCTGTTTGGCGGCTGCGGTGTGGCGTTTAACCGCCTGATATTTCTCGCGCAGGATCAGTTTCAACGATTACATCAAGGCCGCATTGCCGCCTGGGTAATGTGGGGCAGCCTGCTGGCGGGATTGTGTGGTGTGCTTGGCCTGTTTCTGCCTGCTGCGGTGAGCGGCGGAATTACACTGATTCCCGATTTCTCAGCGGGAAGTTACAGCGCGCTGGCCTTGTTCGGTCTGTTCGCCCTGCGGACATTGGTGACAATTTGCTGCTTCTCTTCAGGCGCGCCGGGCGGGATCTTTGCGCCGATGCTCACCCTGGGCACCTTGCTGGGTACCTGTTTCGGTCAACTGTGCATTCACTGGTTCCCCGGTTATCAACTGGAGGCCGCGACTTTTGCCGTGGCCGGCATGGGCGCACTGTTTGCCGCTTCGGTGCGCGCGCCCTTAACCGGCATTGTGCTGGTACTGGAAATGACCAATAACTATCAGCTGATTCTGCCGATGATCATCACCTGCCTGGGCGCAACCCTTGCTGCACAGTTCTTTGGCGGCAAACCGCTGTACTCTTCGATTCTGGCGCGCACGCTGGCTAAGGCTCAGCTCAGCGGTCACGCCAGCGCAAAGATCCACTAAGGACGTTTACCCACGCTGTGTGTCAGCGTGGTCCAGCGGCGCGCCTGTTCGCTAAGACTGAAGCCGAGGCCGTGACGATCGGAGATCAACATACGGCCGTCACGCAGTTCTAACTGCTCATTGAACAGCGGGTTGAGCCATTCAAAATGCTCCAGCCAGGGTTCAATCGGATAGGCTGCTGCGAGATGAATGTGAATCTCCATCGCGAAGTGGGGTGCCAGTTTACGTCCGTGGCGCGCCGCCAGACCCATGATCTGCAGGAATGGCGTAATACCGCCCACGCGCGGCGCATCCGGCTGCACAAAGTCGCTGGCGTTGCCAAGGATGAGTTGCTCATGTTCACGGAAGCTGGTGAGCATCTCACCGGTGGCAATCGGCGTATCTAACGCGGTAGTCAGTGCTGCGTGGCCTTCCACGTCATAGGCATCGAGCGGTTCTTCGATCCACACCAGATTGAATTGCTCCATCTTACGTCCCATGCGAATCGCTGTTTCACGATCCCACTGCTGGTTCGCGTCCACCATTAACGGGAAATCATCGCCCAGTGTCTTACGCACTGCAGTGAGGCGACGCAAGTCTTCAGCAGTATTCGGTTGGCCGACTTTGAGTTTGATGCCGCCAATGCCATTTTCACGCGAGATCGCCACATTTTTGATCACCTGATCAAGTGGCGTATGCAGGAAACCGCCCGAAGTGTTGTAGCACTGCACGGAATCACGATGAGCGCCGATTAGCTTCGCCAGGGGTAATTGGGCACGCCGTGCTTTCATATCCCAAAGCGCAATATCAAACGGTGAAATCGCCTGCACCGCCATGCCGCTGCGGCCCACGGACGCGCCTGCCCACAGCAGTTTGGTGTAAATCTTGTCGATGTCATTGGGATCTTCACCAATCAGCGCATCGGCAATTTCACAAGCATGGGCGTAAATGCCCTGGCCGCCCGCGCGTTTGGAATAGCTAAAACCGATGCCCTGGAAACCGTCACGCGTTTCGATCTCCGCCACGATGATCGCCACTTCTGTCAGCGGCTTCTGGCGTCCAGTCAGCACTTTGGCATCGCTCACCGGCGTGGCCAGCGGCAAAAACGCCAGTGACAGATTGACCCAAACGATGCGGTCACCGCTCTCGGAGGCATTACCGGCTCCTGTTGTTTTGGCATAGCTTACGGCACTGGAATTCACACTCGACATGATGTTCTCCTGTAAATGATTGCGCTAACATTTTGAATCGGAGAAGACTATGCGCCAATAACGTTGAGCTTTAATGCAGAGCCGATCACAGAATGGACAATTCGGGGATTTAAATGATAGCCCTAACATTCGCAGCGTTTTGCGCTGGCTTTGATAGGGCGGCCTGCTATGCTAGCGCTATCTGCTTCTACCCTGAGCCGCCATGAAACTACGCAACCCCGAGCGCAATGCTGCCCCTACGCTGGAAGATGTCGCCCGCGTCGCGGGAATCTCGCCGATGACGGTGAGTCGTGCGCTCAATTCCCCGCATCTGGTTCGACCGGCGACTGTCGCCAAAGTCAAAGCGGCAATCAGCGCCACCGGCTACATTCCCAACGCGCAAGCGGGCAGTCTGGCGAGCAATCGTAGTCGCCTGATTGCCGTTGTGGTGCCGCAAATCAATAACAACATGTTCGTGGACACCATTCAGAGCCTGAATGACAGCCTGAGTGCGCAGGGCTATCACATGCTGTTGTGTGTCACTGGTTATGAAGCGGAAACAGAAGCTGAAACCGTAGCCACGCTGTTGTCTCGCCGCCCGGATGGCATCGTGCTCACCGGAATTCATCACAGCGTGCAGCTGAAAAAAGTGTTGTTACAAGCCAATGTCCCGGTAGTCGAAATCTGGGATATGACGCCCACCCCTATCGATATGCTGGTGGGTTTTTCTCATGAGAAAATCGGCGCGCGCGTTGCCGCTTACCTTGCCGAGCGCGGTTATCAAAAGCCGGGTCTGATATGGACAGATGACCGCCGCGCATTGCAGCGTAAACAGGGCTTGCTGGATGCGTTAATGTCATTGGATATAGAACCGCTGGCTGATGTGCCCGTTCAACTCCCGGCGCTAATGGCACGCGGTCGCGAAGCCAGTTCACAATTGCTGGAGCAACATCCAGATGTCGATGTGCTGGTGTGCAGTTCAGACACGCTGGCGCAGGGCGCATTGATGGCGGCGCAGGCGCGTGGTTTAAGCATTCCGCAGCAGCTGGCGGTGATTGGTTTTGGCGACCTGGATTTCGCAGCGGCAAATTATCCGGCGATTTCAACGGTTCGCATTGACCGGCACCGCATGGGTGAACTTGCTGCAGAGCAATTGTTAAAGCGTCTACAAAATCAGACGGTGGAAAATCTGATTATTGATATGGGGTTTACCATGGTGTCGCGTGATTCGGGTTAACCCAAACTGAACTGCGATCCTCATCACATGCGAAAAATATTTTCCATGTTATAAAAAGTGGAAAATAAATTTCATTTTGAGAGGATTCTATCAATGTCAGCACTGCCTTCATTAGAAACCCTGCTACAGCAGGAAGCTGAGCACCGTTTACCGCAGTTTGATTTCGATTTGGCCTGGCAAATTGGTCAGGGCATTCAACAGCGTGGCCGCGAAATGAATGCGCCAATTGCTATCGAAGTTTATGCTTTTGGGCAGGTGCTGTTTCTGGCGGCGTTACCCGGTTCCGCGCCCGAAAATCTGGAGTGGATGCGTCGTAAACGCAATACGGTGCTGTTGACCGGCCACTCTTCGATGTATGTAGGGTTCGCTAATGAGCAGAAGGGCGAACGTATGGCGCAGCAGCGTAACATTCGCCAGGAAGATTACACCGATCACGGTGGCTCCTTCCCGCTGCTCAGCCCGCAGGGCGCGATCATTGGTGCAGTTAGCATCAGTGGCTTACCTTCTGAAGACGATCATGCTTTAGCGCTGTGGGGAATCAACCAACTGCTGCGCTAATTCCGGCGCAATGAGACGTCATCGAGCACAAAACTGGAAAGCCGGTTTAGCGAAAATGTTAATGGTTGTTGGATGAGGGGAGTGATACAGAGCGGCCTGTTTTTTAAATTCCGGTGAATGCTTACGACTGCTCATTGTTGAACCCCCTACTCGTTGGCATGGTGTCCAATTTTCGGAATTCACTTCAGAGATTGCGCCGCTATTCTTTGCACAGAAAGGAATAGCGGCGCGTTGATGAATAACGAGAAGCCGTTATTTCGCTGCCGGTACTTTCAGCTTATCTCCCGCATCCGTGGCTTTGCGCAGCGTGGCAACATCGCTGGCTTTCACCTCGGCAGCCTCGTTGCCCCATGAATTGCGCACGTAGTTGATCACATCTGCCATCTCTTGATCGTTCAATTTCCATGAGAAGGCAGGCATGCCGGCAGACGTTGGGCGTCCTTCAGTGTGCGGCGCTCGCGCCCCATCCAACAGCGCATGGATCATGTTGGTGGGATCATTCTGCATCGCGGTGTTACCCGCAAAAGCCGGCACCATCCCCGTGATACCTTCTCCCGACAAGCCATGGCAGGCTGAGCAGTCCACCTCATAGCGCAGTGCCGCCTGATCGTGTTTCGTCTTATCCATCACAAATGCAGTTGGCTTAGCCGTTGCAGAAGCGGGCAGGCTGCGCAAATAGGTGGCAATGGCTTTCAGGTCCTGATCATTGAAATATTGCGTTGAGTGCTCAACCGCTTCTGCCATCGGACCGGCCGCAACACTCTCCCCGTTGGAGCCGGTTTTCAGATATTCCGCGATCTGCTCATCGCTCCATTTTCCGATGCCAGCATGAGGATTCGGCGAGATATCAGGTGCATACCATGTCCCTAAGTTGCCACCTTGCAGATACTGGCTGCTGATCTCTCCTCCTAACGCATTACGTGCGGTGTGGCACACACTACAGTGCGCGGGGCCGTCAACGATGTACTTACCACGGTTCCAGGCATCATTCTGCGCACTCTGAGGCTTGAACGCACTGTTATCGAAGAACAACAGGTTCCAACCCGCCATCGCCAGACGAATGTTATACGGGAAGTTCATGCCTGCGTTTTCGTCGATGGCATTTTTCACTGGCTTCTGCACAGAGAAATAGGCCCAGAGATCGTGCATGTCGGCATCGCTCATCTGCGTATAAGCGGTGTAAGGCATCGCAGGATAAAGGAAGCCGTGTTCGCCGCGTCCCTGACGGACCGCATTAAAGAAATCGTGCTCCGTCATGTTGCCGATGCCGGTTTCACGATCGGGTGAAATGTTGGAGGTTTGCAGTGCACCAAAGGGGGTGTCGATCTTGTAGCCGCCGGAAAAGTCCGCGTTGTGGCACGCCGCGCAATCCGCCAGGCGCATCACATATTCGCCACGTTTAATGGCATCTGCGTCACTGCTGTGGAAATCGGCTAACCTGACCTTATCATCAGCCACATTTGAACGTGAGCTGTCCATCACCACCCACATTCTGCCGGTCACGCCAATGGCGGCGACCACGGCCAACGCCGCGAGGGTATAGGTAATTTTCTTTGCCTTCGCCATGATTATGCTCCCACCAGCGGTGCCGGATTATTGATGTACTTCTGGTGGATAGCTTGCGCCGCACGCACCGCCAACGCACCCACGGTGACTGTTGGGTTGTAGCCGCCATTGTTGGGGAAGGCCGAGGCACCGACCACAAACAAATTATGCGCATCCCAGCTTTGCAAGTAAGTGTTGAGCGCGGAAGTACTCGGATCGGCACCCATGACTGCGCCGCCAATGGTGTGCGAGCTGTGCTGCATGTAAGGGTTCCAGCTTTTCTCGGCTTGGTTATCGACCACAATGTGCTGACCGCCGACTTCTTTCATGATGTTGATCGCGCGATCGGTAACAAATTTCGCCATGCGCTGATCATTTTGGTTCCAGTCGAATGTCAGGCGGAGGAGGGGTTGGCCGTGGCGATCTTTGTAGTTGGGATCGAGATCGAGGTAAGCTTCACGCATTGGCATCGACGTGCCCTGGCAGAAGATGGTGCCCGCCGTTTGGTAATCACGCGCATAACCGGCCTTCCATTCGCTTCCCCAGCGTTTGGTGCCGGGACGCAGGCCGTTCATGTTTTGAATCGGACGGCCATTGGTGGAGAAGCCCATAATCCCCGCGCCACCAATAAAATCGAGGTCGCTATGATCGAAGTTGTCACCGTTAAAATCATCGATCTGCACGGCTAAAGCACCGCCGCCGATAAACGGGTTCATGTATTCGTTATCAAAGAAACCGGTCACGCTTGAACACGTCTGATAGTTGTAGTTGCGACCAATGGTGCCACGGCCGGTGAGCGGATCGTATTTCTCTCCGACGCCGGAGAGCAGCATCAGGCGCACGTTATCCATCTGGTAAGCGGTGAAGCATACAACATCGGCAGGCTGGAAACCTTCCACGCCATCCTGAGTGACAAATTTCACGCCTTTCACGGTTTTGCCATCTTCATGCTTCACGGCATGCAGGACTTCTGTCTCCGTCAGCAAGGTGAAGTTTGGGCGGCGCATTAACACCGGCAAAATGCAGGCCTGTGGCGACGATTTGGAGAAGTTGCCGCAGCCGTGGAAATCGCAGAAACCGCAATAGGTGCATGGCCCCATGCTAACGCCTAGTGGGTTAACATAAGCTTGAGACAGGTTGCCAGCGGGTACCGTGAAGGGGTGATAACCCATGCTCTCGGTGGTTTTACGATACTTGCTCATCCAATGGGTATCTTTGAGCGGTGGCGTTGGGTAATCCCGTTTGCGTGCGCCCTCAAAGACGTTGCCGCCCGTGCGTTTTTCACCGTTCAGATTTCCGGCGTAGCCCGAGGTGCCAGCGATGCGCTCGAAGCGATCATAGAAAGGTTCCATTTCGTCATAGGTCACGCCCCAGTCCTGCAACTGTAAGCCAGCCATCTTTTTCGCGCCGTAACGTTCACGGGTCTGCGTCGCGACTTCAAAATCCCACGGTGTGAAGCGCCAGGACATGCCTGCCCAGTGCGTGCCTGCTCCGCCCACGTTCCAGCCAAACTGATACGCGGACCAGTTGCGCACCGGTGCGGCAAGTTGGTCGCTGCGGTTGCGGAACGTGGTGGTTTCGACACTCATCGGCTGCAAAATTTTGCGACGCGTGTGGAAACGCAGTTCATCGGCATCAATCGCCACTGGGAAATCGGTAGAAGTGTCTCGCCACGCGCCACGTTCGATACCGACCACATTTAGCCCGGCGCGGGTTAACTCTTCCGCCATCACCGAACCGGCCCAACCCATACCAACGATCACCACGTCAGCCTTATTTCTCTCTAATGACATTGACTCAGCTCCGGGGTATTAATCGTTGGGGATCAGACTGACAGGAATAAGCGCCAGGTTTTCATTGCGGCGTTCGATATAAGGGCGGTAGTCATAGCGGGCACCAGGAAAACCAATCATCTTCCAGCCCACCATGTTTTTATTACCGCCGTAAATCGGATCGGCTAAATAACCTTCCCGGGCGTTCTGTAGCATTAATTCAAAGAAGGCCTGGCTATTCACCTCTGCCCCCAAATCGATTTTCCCGTCTTCCATTTTTGTGAGGAAATCATCAACCTGCTCAGCATTTAACGCATGGAAGGAGGATTGATATTTTTTTTGTGCCCAGTTTTCCAGCGCTTTTAAACCTGTTAAATAACGTTCCTTTGGTGCGGAGAGAAATTGAGGGCTGCCCATAATTTTTTCTTCGTTTTCAGGATGCAGTGGAGCCTGCAAATAAAGCGCGGCTCCTGAACCGTAATCTCCCGCTAACTGATTATCGAGGAACTCAATACAGCCCGCTTCAGTAGCTGAAGGCCCTAGCTTATCGGCCGGGATTAAACGATCAAAAATGGCTTGTAGATTCTGGCGATCCAGTGGGTTGGTGAGCACCTGGTAACCGTCTTGCCACGCTGGCTGTGGCAAATGGTCGGCACTGAGCTGGGTTTCCAGCGGCACATTGTGCAGCTCTTTTGCGCGCAGTTGCGGTGCCACGGCAAGTGAGGCGACAATACCGCTCAGCGAAAAGAGCGCTTCTCTTCGGTTCATACTTCTTTCCCTTAATCATTCCATCGTCTGATGGACACGGCAGATTAATATTGACAGAGCACGACGTTCCGGACATTCAGACATAGACCGGCCACACGTTAATTAGCGCGCAGCCGTCCACGACGAATCCATGTTCGTTATTATGATTTCTCAGAAAGTATTGAAAGACGTTATGCGCGTGTTGTTAATCAACACGCGATTCCGTAGGCTGGATTTTTCCCGCCATTGCCAAATCTCTTCACGGAAAACCCGTTATTCGGGCCTCCTTTATTTTTAATAAATATATTTTTTCATGTCATCGATGCTGTGACGGGCAATATCCCAGAGATCATCTTCCCAGTTGCGCGGGCTCAATAATTCCGGTGACCATACGCCGTTATATCCCGTGGCTTTCACTGCCGCCACCCAGGCTGGAATATCAACATCGCCCTCGCCGGGCGCGTAATTACGTTGCACCCATTCGTCCCAGGCTTCGCCAGGATGGGCGGCGCGACCATCACAGAAATGCACACCGTAGATCAAATCCTTGTCCATGCGCGCCACTTCATCCGGTGTGGTGCCACCGCCGGCGTGCAGGTGCCAAAAATCGACCACCACGCCAAGGTTATCTTTGCCACTCTGTTTAATCAGATCCAGCGCGTGTTGCAGTGAATTGAAGGCAGTGAAGGCCACCACTTCTATCTGGAATTTAATGCCATGTGGCTTGCCGATATCGGCGATGGCGCAGAGGTTTTCCAGCAAGATGGCGTCACGTGCGGCGTCTGGCAGATGATCTAATTCGGTTAACGCCATAATTTGCACCACCGGGCAGCGCAGTTCCACGGCCGCCTGTACCACTTTCTCCGCTTCACGCAGCAGGGCAGCACGTTCTTCTGGCTGGAAACGACCCATCCGCTTCAAAGCATTAATGCAGGTGATCTCAATCTGATACTTCGCCAGCAGATCACGATATTTTGCGTAACTGCCGCCGTTATCCAGATAGCGATACAGATGTTCAGGCAGAATCTCCAGTCCGCTGTAGCCTGTTTCGTGGGCGATGCGTAACTGAGTGACGGCATTGCTGTACCAGACAGAAACACCATGCAGTGACAACTTCATCTCTCCTCCTTGTTACCTCAGGGTTTCAGGTGAGAGCGTCGTAAGCGCAATTCTCCCTGAGACCAAACACCACCTGGAGTGGCCTTTCCGTCAATCAAGCGGTTGAGGGCTTCATTGACAATTAAATCCAATCGCTGGCTAAACGTGGTCAGTTGCCAGCTGGACAAACTGGCTTCATCGATATCATCAAAACCCACCACCGCCATAAAACGGTTGCCTGCATGCTCTTTAAGCGCCGTCAATGCGCCGAGTGCCAAAATGTCGTTCTCGCAAAACAGGGCGTCAACCCGCTGCTGAGGGGCGTGCGAGTTGAGATAATCACTCAGCACTTCATAACTCCGCTCACGAGAGTACTCGCCTGCAGTGAGCAGTAATTCCAGCGTCAATCCAGCCTCCTGGAGTGCCAGCTTTAGGCCATCCAGGCGCTGGGTATGATGGCTGCTGGTTTCCGGTCCCATCATATAGCCGATACGGGTGTAGCCCTGTGCCAGCAACAGTTCGCCCAGCTGTTTACCCGCGCGTAAACCGTCAACGTTCACCACATCGATATCGGGCTCGTCATTGTTTCGGCACACCTGCACCAGCGGAATCTGATGCATCTCGCGCGCCACGCTAATCAGTTCGTCGGTTAACACGGTGCCGAGAAATAGCAGTCCATCCACTTGCAACTGATCGGCGAGCGTCAGCACGGCGCTGTAATTTTTTCCGCTACCAATATTCAGCAACAACGCCATATAGCCGCGCTGTTGCAACTGACGCGTGACCATGTCGAGCATCAGCATCGAGTGAGGATTCTTCATCTCATCGATCACCACGCCGATAATGTGCGTTTTCTTCTGCGACAGGCTGCGCGCCAGCAGGTTAGGGCGATAGCCCAATTCTGCGGCGATTTTCAATATCTGTTCACGCGCCTTGTCAGAGATGGATGCACCGGGCGTGAAAGCGCGGGATACGGTCCATTTTGAGACGCCGGCAAGTCGTGCGACATCACTTGCTGTGGCTTTGTGGGGCTTCTTTGTTGGTTTATTCATAGCACCTGCGTAGGGATAAAAAGGCGGAGTCCCCTGCATTGAACGTGAAAGCCAACTGAAAATAAACACCTAAGCGCAGGCAAATGAGGCAAATGACATCGAATAACCCTGTTTTTATGATGTTACGATTATGTTTGATCTTTGCACCCGATTGCAATGAGTTTTGCATTCGGGTGCAAATTTAACGGTTTTTGTGATCTTCTTCGCTGAATTGCATGTTGCCAGATTGACTAAAAAGTCGGCATCGCTGACATTCAGCGCTTGTAAGCACAAGAATCATCCTTTTCAGGCCCGATTCTGATGAGATTTGCACTCGGTAGCATCTCGTGAAGTACGGCAGTACGTGCAGTGCAATGGATTCCAGTGCGTGAATAAATAACAAGAATCAGCAGTAACAGATAAGAACATCTACCCTCAACCTAATTTGCACCCGGGTGCAAAAAAAACAGGAGTGACTATGTTAAATGGTGAAAAACACATTCCACGCCCGCTCCGCTGGGCAATGATCGGTGGCGGCCGCCTGAGTCAGGTGGGTTATAAACATCGGTCCGGTGCCTTGCGTGATAATACCGCCTACCAGATGGTCGCCAGCGCCTTTGATATTGATGCTACACGTGGGCGCGAATTTGGCGTCAATCTTGGACTTGCGCCGGAACGTTGTTATGACCACTACCAGCAGTTGCTTGAGGAAGAGGCAAAGCGTGACGATGGGGTGGAAGTGGTATCAATCGCCACCCCCAATGGCACCCATTATGAGATCACGAAAGCGGCGCTGAATGCCGGTATTCATGTGATTTGTGAAAAACCGCTGTTCTTCACCAGCGCGGAAGCGCAGGAGATTAAAGCGCTGGCAGAGGCGAAAAAGCTCATCGTCGGCGTGACATACGGCTTCTCCGGCCATCCATTGTTGATGCAGATGCGAGCCATGATCGCCAACGGCGAAATCGGCGAAGTGCGTATGGTGGAGCTGCAATATACCCACGGCTTCAGCGCCAATGACAGTGCCGATAAATTTAGCGAAGCACAGAAATGGCGTGTCGATCCAAAAATCGCCGGCCCCTCGTTTGTACTGGGCGATATCTCCACTCACACCTTCTACATTTCGCAGCTGGTGCTGCCGCAGCTGAAAGTCAAATCGCTGCTGTGCGATCGCCAAAGCTTTATTCCCTCACGCGCACCGCTGGAAGATAACGCGATGGTGCTGATGCATTACGACAACGGGGCGGTAGGGCGCATGTGGGCTTCATCGATCAACGCCGGTTCAATGGACAGCCAAAGTATCCGTATTATCGGTTCACGCGCCAGTCTGGAGTGGAGTGATTACAACCCGGGCGAATTGAAATACGAAGTGCAGGGCCAGCCAAATCAACTGATGCATCACGGTATGCCGTATTTGCATGAAAGTGCGCTGGCGGATGAGCGTCTGGGTGCATTGCATACTGAAGGCCTGGCCGAGTCCTGGGCCAACATCTACCTCAAATTTGCCATCGCTATCAGTGCCACCCAGCGTGGCGATCAGCACACGCTTGATAACCTGATCTATCCCGACATTAATGCCGGGCTGGAAGGCGTGCGATGGATTGAAAACTGTGTTCGTTCTGCCGACAACGGCGCGACCTGGGTCAACTACCAATAAGGACTGCCATGAAACTCTCTTTTTGTACCGACAGCCTGGGGCATCTGCCGTTTGAGCAAATGCTGGACAAACTGCTGGAACTGGGTGTTTACGGCGTTGAAATGACGACGGGTGGCTGGTCCTCTGCGCCACATTTGCCGACAGAAGCGTTACTGGGCAGTGCCACACAGCGCCAGAACTTGTTGAAAGCACTGGAAAGTCGCGGGATGTCGATTGCTGCTCTGAATGTATCGGGTAATCCGCTGGATCCCGGTGAACTTGGTCAAAAGCATCAACGCGATACCGAAAATGCCCTGGCGTTAGCGGGTGAGTTGGGTGTGAAGAAAATAGTCATGATGAGTGGGTTACCGCCTGCCAGCCCGCATGACACCATTCCCAATTGGATCACCTATACCGTGAGCTGGCCACCGACACTGAAAAACTGCCTCGACTATCAATGGAATGAAGTGGCGATCCCTTACTGGCAAGGGCTGGTGGCGCGCGCGAAGCAAAGTGGGGTCGAGAAATTTGCGCTGGAGAACTTCAGCTCCATGCTGGTGTGGAATCCAGAGACCCTGTTCCGGCTGCGCAATGCGGTGGGCGACATGGTAGGGCTGAACCTTGATCCCAGCCATTTACTGTGGATGGGCGCCGATCCGATTGCCGCAACTCGGGCGCTGGGGCCGGCGATTCATCACTGCCATGGTAAAGATGTGCGGATGGAACGGGGTCTGGTCAATATCAACGGTCTGCTGGAAACCAAACCGGTGGAGGATGTGGCAAACCGCGCCTGGAACTACGTTGCTGTGGGCTGCGGCCAGGATTTGCAGTGGTGGAAGGAGTTCTTCTCCGTGGTCCGTATGATGGGCTACAACGACTGGGTCTCACTGGAAATGGAAGATCTCACCATGTCGGTGGAAGCGGGCATCACCTCATCGATTGCCGCGTTGAAACAGACCATCAGTCAGTAGGCGTTGAGCGCGGTGTGCTGCCGCGCTGTACATCCCGCATCCGCTGCCCGATACTTCGTGTTTATACGAACTATCATGAGGCAGCCTATGCTGGAAAATCACCCGCAGCGCGATGAAATCCGTCTGGAAAATGTATTGGCCGCGCTCGGCAATCCCCTGCGCATGAGTGTGGTCGCTATCCTGGCTGAGGGGGGTGAGCACACGTGCGGATCGCTGCTGAAGGGCGTGTCCAAATCCACCTTAACGCATCACTGGCGCGTGCTGCGCGACAGTGGCGTCATCTGGCAGAAACCTTCAGGCCGTGAAAACCTCTTGTCACTGCGTCGTGACGACCTGGACGCACGCTTCCCCGGGCTGCTGGATGCATTTCTTACGGCTACCACGCTGGATGGTCTGACGCGTGGCACCGTCAACGACTTTCACAGCTCAGCGTCTTAATCCGTTTTTGGCCGCAACAGATAGCCGGAGCGCACATCACCCTCAATATAGCCAAATGCGGATGCGCCAAAGTGCATGCCTGCTACCCGCGTTTTGTCCCTTGAAACCTGTTTGAGAATTGCTTTGCGCGTGGCTTCAGCCAGTGCCGGATCGTTATCAAAGGAAATGGAAACTTCTGGTCGGGCTAACTGAATATGCGGGTAATGCACGATATCTCCCCAGATCAGTAGACGTTCGTCGCATGAATCAATCAGGTATCCGGTATGGCCTGGCGTGTGGCCTGGCAGAGGGATGGCGTGAATATCCGCAGTGATTCTATCCTGTTCAATCAGGTGCAGATTGGGCTCATAGGTCTCCAGCGTACGACGCACTAATAAGGCATTTCTCTGAGTGCGTTCGTTGGCTGTTTCAAGCTTTTCATCATCCCGCCAAAATACCGCTTCAGCCGTAGAGAGATAAAGTTGCGCATTCACAAAGGCGGGTTGACCGTTGGCCGTTAGTAAGCCGCCAATATGATCGGGATGGCAATGCGTGAGCAACAGAGTATCAATGGCGTCGGGGTTAACACCCAGCGCTAACAGATTAGGCTGCAATTCCCCGCCAATATGATTGACGGCGCCCATGCCGCTATCAATCAAGATCGTGCGTCCTTCACCGCGAATCAGATAACAGTAAATATGAATATCACCCGGCACATCGATACCCGATTGCGCTTGAATTGACTCTGCGCAGGGGATATCAATGCCGGAGAGCAGCGTAAGGCTGGCTTTCATGGTGCCATCACTGATAGCCGTGACCAGATAGTGACCCACGCGTTGTGAGGAGAAATGTTTGACCATCATTACCGCCTTTGTTCTTCACCGAAAGAGAAAACGCTGTTTAATCATTAAGCTGCATCAGCAATGAAATATTGCAGGGAACCGGCGGGTGTGACTATCATCCTTTTCGACTGAGTTGAGACCGAAAAAGCTGTGGACATTAAATTATTGCGATCTTTTGCGACTGTGGCGCTGCTGGAACATGTCGGTCAGGCGGCGGAAAAGCTGCATATCTCGGCATCCCCGCTGAGCAGGCAAATTCAACAACTTGAGAGTGAACTCGGCGTCACGCTGTTTCATCGTGAGAAAAAGCGTCTGCGATTGACGGAAGCAGGGCGAAAATTTCTGGATGAGGTCACGCCTTTTCTGCAACATCATGCGCGTCTCACCGATTATGGCCGCAGCCTGACGCAGACGGCCAGGGGGCGTCTGGATATTGGTTATGTTGAGGCGGCGATACATTCGCGCATACTGCCAGATGCCATTGCCCGGATTGATCAGCAAAGCGGCACCGCTATCCATCTGCACGCGATGCGATCCCAGCAACAACGCGAATTACTTGAGGAAAGGGCGCTGGATGTAGCGCTACTGCATACCCCTCCCGAAAAGGGCGACTGGTTTTTGCAGAAAAAAGTGCTGACGGAACCGATTCTGTTAGTCATGCCAAAAGCACAAACCATCGCTACACCCACACCGGCAGATTTACAAAAACAGCGCTGGATCGCCGATCATGCGCACCTCAATCCAGCTGCGCGCGCCCGCTTACTGGCTGCATGTGAGCAAGCGGGTTTCCAGCCGGATATTACCTTTGAGGTGAACGGGCCGCTGGCTGCCCTGGCCTGCGTGGAAGCGGGCCTGGGGTTTACCTTCATTCAACAAAGCCTGGCGAGTCGGGTCGCAGATACCGTTTCACTGGTGATGCTGCCGTGGTTACCGCTGGAGATAACCTTATATGCTGTGTGGCGGAAGGACGATAACAGGCCGCAGATTCGGGAGTTTATTGACGCGCTACCGAGGAGGGATGCGCTCACTTAGTCGCGGCAATGAGCTGTAGCCGATGCGTGCTGATATCCTGATCCGCTAAGCAATGAAAACCCAACCGTTCATAGAAGGAATACGCTGCGTGCGGTGCATGGGTATTGATCAGAGCAAAATGGATGACCGCATCCTGAATGATCTGTTGCAGTAACAACGTTCCCAGCCCCATGCCGCGATAACATTGACCTAAATAGAGATGACGAACCCTGCCAGCCCGACAATTTGTCATGAATGGGTCCTGATTCAGCCCGCCAACACCAATCAGTTGATGGCATGAAAACAGCCCCAATAGCTTTTCGCCAGGGAGATCGAAACAATTGGTGCCGTTGCGCCAATTATCATCGAGCCTGCGAAGCATATTGAAACCCAGGTCGATGCTCTCCGCTTTGAGTGACGAAAATCCGGGGACATACGGGGTAATTGTTTCAACGCGCAGATTCAATTTCTTCTCCTCTCACTGTTGCAGTGGCGACGGGCGTTTTACAACGGCTGTTGTATTTGCAACTACTCACCCGTTAAGTAACGCTCTCATCTTAATAAAATCAACTGCTTAAATTCATGCAAATTTGGCACAACTGCTGCATTGCCCTTTATATATCGAAAAGATTGAACTTGATAGAAATTCATATTTTTAAGCTATATATCGACAGGAGAAGCCGATGTCAGATAAGAAACCCCTGCAATTTGCTTACTGGGTGCCCAATGTGTCCGGTGGATTGGTGATCAGTCAGATTGAACAGCGCACCCGTTGGGACGCGGAGTATAATCGCGAACTGGCAAAAATCGCTGAAAAGGCAGGATTCGACTATGCCCTGACGCAGATTCGATTTACTGCCGGATACGGTGCAGATAACCAGCATGAATCGGTGACCTTCTCACAGGACTTGCTGAGCCATACCTCAACGCTCAAAGTGATTGCCGCACTGCTGCCCGGCCCATGGAATCCCGTGCTGGCCGCCAAGCAGATCGCTACCATCAGCCATCTTTACGGTCCACGCATTGCCGTTAACATTGTCAGCGGCTGGTTCCGGGGCGAATTTAAAGCGATTGGCGAACCCTGGCTCGATCATGAAGAGCGTTACCTACGGTCTGAAGAATTTATCCGCTGCCTTAAAGGTATCTGGCGTGAAGACAGCTTCACCTTTGCCGGAGACTTCTATCGCTTCCGCGATTACGCATTAAAACCCAAACCTCTTTTACCTTTACCTGAAATCTTCCAGGGCGGCAGTTCCCGTGCAGCGCGTGATATGGCGGCACGCGTGTCGGATTGGTACTTCACCAACGGCAATACGCCGGAGGGCGTTCAGCAGCAAATTGAAGACATTCAGGCGAAAGCCATCACGCACGGACATCAGGTTAAAATTGGTTTAAACGGTTTTGTCATCGCCCGCGATTCAGAGCAGGAAGCACAGTCCGTTCTGCAGGAAATCATCGCAAAAGCCAATCCGGATGCCGTTAAAGGTTTCCAGCATGAGGTGAAAAACGCGGGAAGTGCGTCACCGGAAGGTGAGGGCAACTGGGCAAAGTCGTCGTTTGAAGATCTGGTGCAGTATAACGACGGCTTTAAGACCAATTTAATTGGCACCCCACAACAGATCGCCGAGCGCATCATGGCGTTGAAGCGAGTTGGCGTCGATTTGTTGCTGCTGGCGTTTCTGCACTTCCATGAGGACGTCGAATTCTTCGGCCGCGAAGTGATTCCGCTAGTGCGTGAACTGGAACGTCAGGAAAGTCGGGTCTCCGCCTGATATCAAATATGGCGGGCGCGGCCCGCCAGTAGCGCCATCACCATCTGAACCACGGTGACCGCCAGCAACATGATCAGCGGCACCAGCCAGTTACCGCTGGCATCATGTAGCATACCGAAGCACAGCGGGCCAAGTGCCGCCAGCCCGTAACCGACGCACTGCGCCATGCCGGAGAGTTTTGATGCCTGGCGATGATCCTGAGTGCGCAGATTAAACAATGAAAGACTGATCACCAGCGATGCGCCCGCGCCCAATCCAGCCAGAATCAGCCACAAAAGTGACCATGACGGCAGCAGCAGCAAGCCGCTCACCGCAACAAAAATCAGGAATGAAGCGACAAAGCCAATAGCGCGCTGATCGCGCAGTCGTTTGAGGGCGCTCATGCAGGCGAGATTGGAAACGATGGCGACGATCTGATAGACGAACAGCATGCCGCCTGCCTCAACCTGGCTAATACCGTTGTCTTGCGCAAACGGGGTGAACCAGCCAATCAGGGTATAGAACAGCAGTGACTGACTGGCCATAAACAGCGAAACTTGCCACCCCAATGCTGAGCGCCAGGGCGATCGCGTCACGCTGTGGGTTACTGCGGTGTGCACCTGCGGCCCCGACTTTTTCAGAAAAGGTAGCCAGGCGAGCAGCGCGATAAACGCGGGCACCAGCCACACCGCGAGCGACAGACGCCAACCTGCGGAGCTGATTTCAGCCAGCGGCACCGCAATCCCTGATGCAATACTGGCTGAAATCCCCATCAC
>NZ_CAJCKS010000085.1:0-21442 GCF_903970985.1 Pantoea sp. ME81
ATAACACACAACCTTTACCAATGTATTCGTGCAAATAGCCTACGGCTAACGCGAAGCGGTTGCATGTGGGCGTCTCTGGCATTCGCCATGCAAGTAAGGCTCACGTTACACGCTCACCAACATGCACCAACACCAACCAATCAACAAACCAAACAAACTAAAGTTTGTCTGTCTTGTCTCTGTTTGCTGGGTGCAAGCTGTTACAGGCGGCTACAAGCTAGCCTGGGTATCATATGGCGTAAGGATAACTATGTGCCAGTGTCTTATACGCCATGATTATAGGTAGGAACGCATGAGAGCGATTCTAAGAGGTTTTTAGCTGTTAGGTATGGCTTCGTATTACCTTGTTGATTAGAGGCTCTTAGAATGCTTCTGGCGAAGCTAAATTAATATAAGGAAAATGCTTGTTTCCTAAATTTATTTATGATAAAGTTGAGATCAGGTAAATGATCAGACTTGTTTTCATTAAACAAGGAGAAATGTGTTGACGAGCTTAATAATTCGTGTTATAGTAGTATTAGCTAGTAAACAAAACAAAGGAGCATTATGTTAGATATTGAAGTAAAGAAGAAAAGACAGCGAAGAAGTTACAAAGATTCAGAAGCAGCCTTTCAAGCAATACTCACCGCAGATGACCCCCACAAGAAAGCCGAACAGATCGCCAACTCACTCCGACAAGCCCGTTTCCACGGTAACGAAGATTACGAGAAGATTTTAGAACGCGCCTTGAATAAATGGGAAGCATTCAAAGTAATGCGCCGCATCCGCACACCTATGAAAAAACGCCGCTAGGCACTGGAGACAAATACATGACAAGGATTAACACTAATGATCGACACAACACATTACAGCTATACGCCTCTTTCTGATCAGTTGATGATGGCCAGCCGCATTACAAATAAACACACTGGCACCACACTAGATTTAAACCTCAGCCACAAGGTGCTTTATGCAAAGATGGCAAAGCGTTATGACTTCTTCATGCAGGAAGGCAATAAAGGAATTTACTACGACAACATTGCACAGCTAGCGTTATCTGTAGGATTGAAAGAACGTATGACCATCAATCTGATTAACGATCTGAAAAGTGTTGGATTGGTAGTTGCAACAAAAGTAGGCAGGTCTAATAACTGGCAAGTGTCAGCACTAAGCCCGGATAGTTGGTTGTTAGAAGTGGAAGTAAAGAAAGGTGAGTATGTTGATGCGCTTCATTTTAACCCATTCAAGATAGAAGTTGCAGAAGCAAGAAAGCAAAAAGAGCCTGAACACGTTCCCCCAACCGCCACAGTTGAAAAACGTATCCAAGCCCCATCAAATAAGCCTGCTAAAGAATCTAAGCAGGCGGCTATAGCAGCAAAAACCGATCCCCAAGTCAAGAAAACGATAACGCCTGAATCACAAAAGGCAATCACTAACATGCAGACAAGCACAGCATACATTAACGGCTACAGAGAGAGCTTTGAGAATCCTGATCGCAAGATACCGGAATCAATGTATGACGCTGTTAGTTGGATGTTGACCAAAGGGTTATTAAATACAAGTAGGAATGGAAAGTTACTTTCACTTCTAGAATAGGAGAATACATGAGCAAAGAAATCACATTATCAGAACAGCTTTACACCAATAAAGATCACACCGGACTATTTCGTATTCAAGGCGAAGCTATCCAGCACGAAGCGCCGCAAACCACCATCATTGTTTACCAGGACTTAAATGATAAAGGTAGCAGCCTGCAATACACAACAAAAGAAGACTTCTACAACAACTTTAAAGAGGTATCAGATGACGCTATTTGAGGCATACAACTATCACATTTACCTGTGCAATGAATTAACAGAAACCATCACCAATAAAGATACACAAGTTACTGTCTGCAATTTCGTGCATGGTAGCAACTACAAAACAACACTCACCATCAACGGCAAACAACACCACTTTAGCACTGAGGTAGTAATCAATGATTGATGATCCACGCTATGCAGGTTATTTGCTTCGCGGTGCACTGGAGGCTGCGCACATTATTTGCACCAATGATGATGCGAGTGATTGCGATCATTCTGTCTATGACTTCTTCATGACAAAACTACAATACTACGACACCAAATCTTATACAGAGATTGCGGAAATGGTGAACTACATTTACACACTTAAAGGAACTAAGCATTGATAGTCACTAACAAACAAACAGGGAATTGGCTTGAGGTAAACGAATTTGGTGCAGAATTATTTTTGAGGTTTAAAGCACTGTTCGAGAAATACGGCCCTTATCGTGCAGGACTCACAACTTTAGCTAAAGCACTCGACACTAACACAGCTTCATTGAACTATTGGTTATTTGGATTCTGGAAAGTTGGATTGATTAACAAGGAACTCAAACCGGGCAATAAAGCCTACACCTACTCTATTGCAGATTTAGGAGGTTTTGAGATCGATGATTAATTTGTTTGACCTATGGGTGCAGCATGGCACCCCAGGATTACCAGAGGAAACTGATAGCTTTGATGAAACGTTGCAAGCATTTCAAAAAGTAGTGCATTCTGTGAGAAACTTTTTCAAAATCAGAAATGACATTGACAGACCATCAATCAGCCTTACAGAAGAAAAAATCCTTCTAAATACTCTCACCGAAGAACAAGCACAATTGATGCTTTCCAAGATGCAGTTATTCAAACGTAAAGCAAAGAAACCAGAATTGAAGGTTAAGCCAAAGCCTGAAGTAAAACCGATAGCTAAGACTGTAGCCACTGATCAGCCAAACATTGTAGATGTTCTGACAGAGAAGGCCAAAGGGATCACAAGCGGTGATAAATACTTCACCACCAGAACACAAGAAATTCAAGAAAGGGCAGAGCAGATTATAGGGCGTAGTATTCCAATCACTATTCATGAGATTGTGAAAGAATCAAAAGCCTCTCCAGAGCTTACAGATGATGAACTATCGACTGTAATCGACATGATGGAAGATTGCCCCGGCTTAGTGTTCACACCCCGCCAGCGTGTTTCCTACCACGTAGAAACGAGGCTCTTTTAATGGATAGAGCAAGAAAAACCGAATACATGCACGGTGTCTACGTTCCGTTAAAGTGTTCTATAGGGCATTTGAGACACAGAGCAACATACTATTACGGCAAGTCTAAATCAGACAAGCTACTGACATTTCATGATCCTGAAGTCACAAAAGCCTGGCTTGATAGTATTGCGTATTGTGAACTTGAAGAAGTGGAAGAAGAAAGCCGCCCACTAACTGACGAAGAATCTACAACACTACTAAGCATCCTCTGCAATACCCCCGGCGTTACATACACTCCCCGCACTAAGCGAACAACAAAGAAAACCCCCGTAACAGTGCGGGACTCTTTAAGGAAGAAAGATTGATTACCACAGACACACTACTAGCAGCGGTGAAAGCCGCTGTCTACAGCACTTCACAGATTTCTGACTCCACCATTATTTCAATGATTCAGGATCAGATTGATGCAATCGGAAGCGATGACAAATATAGATGTCTGGTGCTGTTCAACAGCGTGATAGCTGTCCTGCAATACCTGGCTAATAAATGGAACATTGACGCAGCGGAACGCACTGGAGGCGCTACAAGCCGCATGGAAAAAGTTGGTCAAGTGCAGGTGCAAGAGGACTGGGAAAACGGCACAGCATCCTCCAACCCCTGGACACCTATCCTTAATGACTACCTCAACGGCGTTATTGCACTTCCTACTTGTGGCACCATTTCACAGATCAGCGGAAAGATTAAAGTGGGCGGCGTAGACCGCGCAGAAAACGAAAGAGCAGCACGAAGCGGCGTTAATGGCCTGCATGGAGTTGCAACGATTGATACACCTCACAAACGATTCTATAAAGGACTATTCAAATGATTGAACGCATCTACGAAGACTGCAACCTGTTTTACAAACTCTACATTCGCCCATCTGTTGCAGCGGTTGAAGATTACATTCAACAACCAATGATCGAAGGCAAGAAAGAAAAAGCCTATAGCTACATTAACGCCGCTCTTAAGGAATACCCTGAGCACTGCAAATGTATGCTTGCTTATGCTGAGTTTTGGGAGCTTGAGAAAGAAAATGTAGACAAGGCAGCTAACATGCTTGAAGGGCAGTTTATCAGCCTGACACGCGCAGCCGACAAGCTGGAAGAATTCGACCTCTAATTATTTTACGGAAAAACGTAAAAAACTTGTTGACTTAAAACCTACACCGTGGTATATTAGTATTAGGGATTAGAAATAACTCCCAGTCAGTGTTATCCTAATGGACTTGTCATCCAACATTAAGCCAGAGCCACTAAAAAAGAGAGTGCCATACGGTATTTTCTTTAGTTGAAATTATGATTTGTAGCGAATCTTTTCAGCTTTTTAATTGTGAAACCAATTAAGGCCGGGTGCACCACACCCACCTTTTTTAGTGGCTTTGTCTTCTTTTCAGAGTCTTTAAAGAAATCTTCCCCATGTTGATTTCTAGCTCATAACCACTCCGGTTAGGGAAACTTTCTATCTGAAGGTTTCTTTAAATACTCTCACCCGTGTATTTACTCCTAGTGTTAGTCAATAGCACATTAAGATAGCCAGCACCCATGCTGGCTTTTCTTTTATCCTCATTTTACGGAAAAACGGAAATGAACCAGCAAATTTATAAAGCACTGATTTCAGATCCGAAACAGGCTGTATACAAATCACAGCTACCGGATGGAAAGATTGCTATCACTCTCCTAGTGGATGATCCCGAACTTGCAAACAACATCGTGATTGAAGCTAAGAAAGCAAACATTTCAGTATTGGATGATTCAATTAATAAATCATCTAACACACCCACTTTAAAAGATCTCCTAACCAAACGTAAGGAAAATAAATAATGGCCCAATTTTTTGGACAGGTTTACAGCAATGTAGAGACCTCAAGCAAAGTGCTTGCTTATGCATCAGACAATGTTCTGTTTGACAAGCTTGTTACTCTGGATTCAGCACTAACTGCTGATCTGGTAGTTGGAAGTGTTGTAGACGCTACAGGCGCACTAGCAACCTCAACTGACGATCTAAGTGTTGTATTGTCTCCTGCTTTCGCTGGACAAACTTATATTCGTGTAGCTCGTGCACCGCATGTAATGCTTATTGCAAGCGAACTGGTTTTTGACTCAAGTCTAACCAAAGAAGCTGTTGTATCTGCGCTGGAAAGTGCCGGGTATGTATTCAGCGATTTCTCAACCGTTGCACTCCGCACAACCTAATCACAAGGAAGTAAACAATAATGGCTTATTTCGATTTATTCTCTGGTAGTGAATACCAGTTTGCATCACCATTTGAATTTGATAACAGCACCAATAAAATCATTACTGGTCTGAACATCTTCAAACAAGAAAACCACACAGCTAACAAAATTGCTCTTGATCGTATTCTCGACGTTAAGCAACTGATTGCCCTGGAACGTGCACCACATGTGCATAGTGATTGGGGTAGTGCAGAACGTCCAGAATTCTCAAGCTTCCTGTATGAACTGAAGTATGCAAACAGCATCAACGGTGTATCAGATCGTGAGCTGGAAGAATATCGCCGCCGTGGTAGTCTGGATGTTGCAGAAACTATTGCATCTGTTGTGGGTGACTTTGCAGAGGCACAGTATGATCAGCTAGCTAACACTGTTGAGCTTGATTTGATTGCAGCAATTCTAGACCTGAAATCAGAATCAACTTATGCAGGGCAGGGAAGCATTGATTATCTGACTCTTGCAGGCGCAACCGCTCGCACTGAATACGTGCTAGACAATGCCAACGCTGCTAACATCTTCCAGCAACTGAGCGAGATTCAGCGCATTCAAAACGTGAAGCTGGGCGGCTTAAACACCAAACGCACTGGAACCCTGATTCTTGCGGCAGGTGAGGCGGCTGATGCACTGCACTATCACCAGTCGATCAAAGACTTCACCCAATACAGCACCCAGTTTGCTTCAGGAGATAACCTGTTTACTCAGATCCAGGGCAATAACCCTGCTTATGAGAGTTGGCAGCTTAAAGGGTGCACAGTGATTGATGTTACCGGGTATCCGCAGTTTACTGATCGCATCGGTGAAAATGGCTTTGTTGTCATTCCTCTGATGTCTCAGGACTCTAACGCATACGTGCTGCACACCGGAACCGGACGCCGCCACGCGACATTGGGCAAAGCTGCACAGCTTTACAACCAATACATTGTAACTGATCCAAAATGGGGATATCCAGAAGTAGCCACTGAATCAAGCTGGCTTCCTATTGTTAACATCCCTCAAGCTATTGTGTTTGGTAGCCTATCATAACACTACGCTAAAACTAGGCAGGGTGCAAGCCCTGCTCAACACCCCTCTTTTACAGGTATAGAAAACATGAAAGTAACAATTACCGATGATGAAACAGGGTTAACACTGAGTTTTGACGAGGAAGAGGCACGCAAGCTTATCAAAGTTGATTTTCTTGCAGGCGCTTTAGAAAAAGACCGTGACAGCTTCAGATACTACCTGAACAAGCACGGAAACAACATTTTCGAAGCTATGCGCCACGCGGCGCAGGCTTAATTAATTTAGGGGTTTAGGGGCTGTCGTATCTTCGATTCTCCTAAGCCCCTTTTTTATGAGGTAAAACAATGACTTTAGAGATCAACAGCGCAAAGATCGTCAATACCGTGACGTTTTCCATCGATACCCCGGCTATGCAAAAGGCTAAAAAATCAATTCAGGATGTAGCCAACGCGGGTAGCAAGGTTAAAGATTTCAACGCACAGAATAAAAAGTTTCTTGAGGATCAGACTAAAGCCGCCGCCAAAGTGAAGGCCGCAGCACAGCAGACAGCCTCTGAAGAAGAGAAAAAGGTTCAAGCCATCCAACGCGCAGACCGCGCAGCCAACACGCTATACAACACAGAAACCCGCCTCAAGAATATGACTCAACTCACAGGAGATGAGCAGGCAGGAGTAATGCACCAGGTGGGGCGCACAGTTGCACAGTATGAACGTGCTGAAATCTCATTAGGACGTCAGAACGCATTGATCAGACGTCAGATGCAGGAAGCACAACAGCTTAACCGACTACGTGAAAAAGCCGTCAGAACGGCACGAGAAGAAGCGTTAGTAGATAAGATTGGTAATCGTCTCACCAGTTTCGGAAAAGGCGCTCTAGGGGCTGTAGGGCTTGCAGGTGGTGTAGGGTTGGCAGCTACTGCCGCATACGGTAAAGCCAAAGATGCGATCACCACTGTAGGCGACGAACAAGGCGAACTTGTAAACCGTGCAAAGCTTGGAAATGTCGATATTAACCTTGTCCGTGCACTGTCTGGATTTGCACAGGCAAACGGTATTGATAGCGGTGTCGGAGTGCAAGGACAGCGTAAGATCTTGGATAACGGAAAGGACATCGAAGAAAAGCTCTCTCAATCTGCACAATCCGCTACAATTGACAAGAAAACAGGCCAATTGAAAGGAGGAAATTCTTCTGTTACTACCCTTGCAAACCAATACAACATCTCTCAGGAACAGTTAAGAGACTTTGCCTCTGATCCATTCAAGTTTGTTTCAGCCATCGTTAACAGCGGTCAAAAGGCTGGCAAGAGTCAGGGTGAAGTGCTGAACGATATTGAAGGGTTAGGGGATGACCTCGGATTGTATGTGAAAGCTTTCTGGAATCAGGCCCAGGACTTGCGCAAGATGGCGCGCCAGATGGGCGTGAATGGTGATTTGCTGAGTGATGCACAGCAGGAGCAGATCCAGAAGTATCACACCATGAATCAGCAGTTTGACCAGATTTCAGACGGTAACAAAATTGCATTCTTTACCGGGTTTATGGAGAACATCGATCCGGCAGTGATGAAAGAATTCACAGATGCAATGCGAGCAATGAACCCTACTTTTGAGAAGTTAGGGAAAGCCGCTGGCGGTATGTTGTCTGCTTTCATGCAGGTTGCAGCATGGGTAGGAAAACATGTTGCCTCAAGTGTAGACAACGACCAGAAAACGCCTCTTGTAACGCCTCAGACACGCCAGGAGATGGACGCAAAGTCTAACTCATACATCGATCAGAAGTATGGAACACAAAGCCCTACGGCTAATCCAGGGACTGCAATCACTAGCCAGATGACTCAACCTCAAGAGGCTGACGATTGGGCCGCAAGAATTCGTAATTCTATTGCTGGATTGTTTGGCACTTCTGGCGCTCCTGCAACAGCTAACCGTTACACAGATACGTTTAATGCTATGGCTGGCTACAGACCGCAACAAGCACCAATGAACATCACCAATCAGATTGTTGTTCCCCCTGAATCATTCAAAGTTGACGTAGTGCCGAACACTGGCGCACTTGAAAACTTTGTCGATGCGAAAATTGATACCTCACTGAACGTATTCAATCAGGGAATGATTTTAGGCATGAACTCTTCAACATCTTCAACAGGATCATAATAATGGCAACAGCACAACTAATTGATTTTAACAGTGTTTCCCGTAGCGATATGGGAAATACAGGCTATGACGCAATGGTGACGGCAATTACAAATGCCGTTTACAACGTCTGGCAACTTACCATCGGGGATTACCTGGATCAGACATACACAGTCACTTTGGACAGTGTTGATTATGACGTTCGTCTGCGTTGGAACACGCGCGATCAGGCATGGAATGCACAGATTGGGCTTTCAGGAGATGATCCCGCTTTTGGCTTTAAGTGTGTTAATGGGCTGAATCTTTTGGCCCCTTACAGCTACATAGAAGCCTGCCCACCAGGACAACTTTACTTCATAGATGCTGTGAAAGTGCAGGGACGCCCGGACTATGAAAACTCAGGTGTAGACAAACGCTTTCAGCTTATCTACATCGATGCACAGGAGAGCCAAGCATAATGGCAACAAGTATCAACAGCACTTCAAACACAAACAGCAGTAGCACCAGTAAGAGTGATAACGGTTTTGCCATCATTGCCAGCACTTACAACGGGGTTGCAGATGGAACGATAAGCAGTTTCTATGCAATCTGCTTTGATGCCGTCACAGATACCGGAGTAAGACGCAATGCAGACATCACAAGCTATGCGGTGGAAGACGGCGTAGAGGTGAGCGATCACGTTCAAATCAGGAATAACCAGCTTACTCTGACAGGGGTTATCAGTGAATCACCTGTAAAACGTTATGGCAGTATCCTAGATAGTCTGGCAAATGGTGGCAGGGTGAAAGCTGCTATCCAATACCTGGATAAGATTTTCGATGCACGACAGCCGATCAGGGTTGTTACTGAGCACAAGTCTTTTGACAACATCGTGCTAACTGGTATCAGTTACAACTACAAGACAGAAGACGCCATGTCCGTTGATCTGACATTTGAACAGGTGAGAATGGTGAACAGTGCTACAGCCAATGTGAGCAATATCGCTGCCAAAACGGTTAGCACTAAGAACCGTGGCGGCACTGTCAAAACTCAGAAGAAATCAACACAGCAGTTATCACCAGCGTCAGTGAGCAACGGGAATACAGGAGCATAATGAAGTATTTCAAGGATAAGCCTATTTTACTTTGGCTTTGGATTGCATGGATGTTGTTTCTTATGCCTGATCACTGGACTACACAGCAGCAAGAAGCCTTTGCAACATACCTTCACTATCTTGTGTTGGTGTTTGGATAACCCGTTTATAAAGGCGGGTTTTTTATTGCCTGTAATTTGTGCAACAAGGTGGGCAACAATAAGCGTTACTTCGTGTTGCACATCCTGTATAATGGCACCCACAGGTGAAACTAACCTATTGATTTTATTAAGTATTGCTTTAACAATCCGACGCCTGGGAAGGCGACAACGAGGCATCTCCATGAGTGAGAAACTACAAAAAGTATTAGCGCGCGCCGGTCACGGTTCACGCCGCGAAATCGAAACGATGATTTCAGCCGGACGCGTCAGCGTCGATGGCAAACTGGCGACGCTGGGCGATCGCATTGAAAATGATAAATCCCTGAAAATTCGTATTGATGGCCATCTGGTTTCGATTGCTGAATCCGCCACTGAAGTCTGTCGCGTGCTGGCGTATTACAAACCAGAAGGCGAACTCTGTACTCGTAACGATCCTGAAGGGCGTCCAACGGTATTCGACCGTCTGCCGCGTCTGCGCGGTTCACGCTGGATCGCTGTGGGCCGTCTGGACGTTAACACCTGTGGTCTGATGTTGTTCACCACCGATGGTGAACTGGCGAACCGTCTGATGCACCCAAGCCGTGAAGTTGAGCGTGAATATGCGGTGCGTGTATTCGGCGAAGTGGATGACGATAAAATTCGTCAGCTCAGTAAAGGTGTGCAGTTAGAAGATGGCCCGGCATCGTTCAAAACCATTAAGTTTGCTGGCGGTGAAGGCATCAACCAGTGGTATAACGTCACCCTGACCGAAGGACGTAACCGTGAAGTCCGCCGTTTGTGGGAAGCCGTAGGTGTGCAGGTTAGCCGCCTGATGCGCGTCCGTTATGGCGATATTCAGTTGCCAAAAGGGTTACCTCGCGGTGGCTGGATGGAGATGGAATTACCGGCGGTTAACTACCTGCGTACGCTGGTGGATATGCCGGAAGAGACGGTGACGAAAGTCGCGGTTGAAAAAGACCGTCGTCGTACTAAAGCCAATCAGATTCGTCGCGCGGTAAAACGTCATAGTAATGTAAGCGGCAGCCCACGTCGCGGCGGCAGCAGTAGCAGTCGCAACAGCAGCACGCGGACCAGTGGAACCAACAAGCGCGGTTCCTGATATGCCCGTGACGCCGCATGCAGCGGCGTCACTGTTTTACCAATCTATTCCCTGCTGAGCCTGAATGCCTGCATCAAATGCATGCTTAACCGGGCGCATCTCGGTCACGGTATCCGCCATCTCGAGTAAGGTTCGATGGCAGCCTCGACCGGTGATAATCACACTTTGTTGAACCGGACGTTGTCCCAGCACGCGCACCAGTTCATCCAGTTCCAGATAATCCATACTGACCATGTAGGTGATTTCATCGAGGATCACTAAATCCACATGCTCATCGGCAAGCATACGCTTTGCCTGCTGCCAAACCTGTTGGCAGGCGGCAGTATCGGTCTCCCGATTTTGGGTATCCCAGGTAAAGCCGGTGGCCATCACCTGAAATTCCACGCCATGCTGTCCCAGCAAATTGCGCTCACCATTTGGCCATTCACCTTTAATAAACTGCACAGCGGCAACGTTTTTACCGTGCCCGCAAGCGCGTAAAGCCGTACCAAAGGCGGCGGTGGTTTTGCCTTTGCCGTTGCCGGTGAACACCATCAAAATGCCGCGCGCTTCTGTCGCGGCAGCAATCCGCGCATCAACCTGTTCTTTTAAACGCTGCTGTCGTTGCTGATGACGATCACTCATGCGCTGGCTGGCCCCGGTTTACGTCCCGGCTGGGCATCAAAACTGATCCCGGTTTTGCGACGGCTGTCATCACCCATCAAATAAAGGTAAAGCGGCATCAAATCAGCAGGCGTTTTCAGTAAACTGGCATTTTCTTCCGGGAAAGCACTGGCGCGCATTTTAGTGCGAGTGCCACCGGGATTGATGCAATTTACCCGCAGATGACGATTTTTATACTCATCCGCCAGTACCTGCATCATGCCTTCGGTGGCGAATTTCGACACCGCATATGCCCCCCAGCCTGCACGGCCGGTACGGCCCACGCTCGACGTGGTAAACACCAGTGAACCGGCGTCTGATTTCAGCAGCAGCGGCAGCAAGGCCTGAGTTAAATAAAAGGTGGCGTCAAGATTGATCTGCATCACCTGGCGCCAGACGGCAGGATCGAGTTCCGCCAGTGGGACGATCTCACCCAAAATCCCGGCATTGTGCAGCACACCATCGAGCCGTGGCACCAGGGCGGCGATCTGATCGGCCACCTCAGCGCAGCTTTCTGGTGTGGCATGCGACAAGTCCAGCAGCAAATGGGATGCGGGCTGCTTATTCAGTTGATTGATGGCGTGTTCAGTCTGCTGCAGCGTTTCGGCGTTGCGGCCCATCAAGATGACGCGTGCGCCATAGCGCGCATAGGTCAGCGCCGCTTCGCGACCAATGCCGTCTGAAGCGCCGGTGACGAGGATAATGCGATTTTCCAGCAGATCGCTTTTCGGTTGATAATGCACAGCGATGTCCTTTGGCAAGTCAGAGGGTTTTGGGCTTTATGCCTCAATTTGGCGCCAGGTGCAATCACCGCGCCTCGCATTCTGTGCCGCCTGCGGGCATTTCAGGCGACGAAAGTCGCTAAAGCGGGTAAACTCAGCCATTGTTTGTAATTCACTGTTTAATAAGGCGGCAGAATGGATTTACTCTCCAGTTATGGATTATTTCTGGCCAAGGCCGTCACCGTGGTGGTGGCGTTCGCAGCTATTGTTCTGATTGTGCTGAATGCCGCGATGCGTAAACGCCACAGCGGTGGTCAACTGCGCTTAACTCACCTCGACGATGATTATCGTGAAATGAAGGAAGATCTGCAGCTGGCGAAGATGAAGCCACAGGCGCAAAAAGTGTGGCTGAAGCAGCATAAAAAAGAAGAGAAGCAAAAAGCCAAAACCGAGAAGCGCAATGCCAAAGCCGGTGTGAGCGAAGCCGCTAAACCGACACTCTACGTGCTGGAGTTTAAAGGCAGTATGGATGCGGGCGAAGTCAGTTCTTTGCGTGAGGAGATCTCCGCGGTGCTGGCGGTGGCTGTGCCGGGTGATGAAGTCTTGCTGCGTCTGGAAAGCCCGGGTGGCGTGGTGCACGGTTATGGCCTGGCCGCTTCACAGCTGCAGCGTCTGCGTGATGCGGGCCTGCAGTTAACTGCCGTCGTCGATAAAGTGGCGGCGAGCGGGGGTTATATGATGGCTTGTGTCGCGGATCGCATCGTCGCGGCGCCATTCTCAATCATTGGATCAATTGGTGTGGTCGCGCAGATCCCCAACTTCAACCGTCTGCTGAAACGCAATGATATCGACGTTGAACTGCACACCGCGGGTCAATATAAGCGCACGCTGACCTTGTTTGGTGAGAACACCGATGAGGGACGTGAAAAATTCCAGGAAGATCTCAACGAAACCCATCTGCTGTTCAAAGAGTTTGTTCAGCAGATGCGTCCGACACTGGATTTGGAAAAAGTGGCCACCGGGGAACACTGGTATGGACGCCAGGCGCTGGATTTGGGGCTGATTGATGAGATTGGCACCAGCGATGCCCTGATTATCAAGCAGATGGATCGGTTCAATGTGCTGGGCGTGCACTATGCGCGGAAAAAGAAAATGATGGATCGCTTCACCAACAGCGCCAGTCTGGCGGCCGAGCGGTTAATTCTGAAAATATGGCAGCGTGGTGATAAGCCACTGTTGTAAGCAAGCCCGGCAAATGCCGGGCTTTTTTATGCCAGGTGATAGCGTGAGGAGAGCTCAACGGCAAGGGATTTAAACACGTTAAACACGGCGGTGGTTTTCGCGCTCGGCAGGCCTTCTTCATCTAAGAAGTAAGGCCCACGAAACACCAATATCTCGCCCTGCTGAATCACGTCATTCGCTTCCATCCCGGCTAAATAATCGTCGTGCTGCATGATCATTTGATTGGCTATTTCCAGTAACGCCTGGCGTGAAATGGATTCCGTTTCTACTGACATTGTTCACCTCTTTTTTGACAGCAATCGTTCTCCTTCTATATTACTAGCGAGTTGCGCTGTTCATCAAATCAACGTCCGTCACCAAAACTGGCGCAAAATTAATCAGAATGCTAATTAAGTTGCGTAACGGATTTTATCAGGTAGAGTGTGGGCGATTCAGCTTTCAGGGAGATCACACCCGGATGTGTGGTGCTGTCAGATGGAAAACCCGCTTCTAATCATAAAGTTGCATAAGTCGATGCAATCTGACCTGAGATTATCCCCGCTGCCTTGAAATGTGAAAAGCTGGCAGCAATATTGAACCCGTTGGGTTTTGGGGCACCGAATCCTCTCCCGTTTATCAGGACGTTTCAATTAGGTAAAGGTACATATGGGTAAAGCACTCGTAATCGTTGAGTCCCCGGCAAAGGCCAAAACAATCAATAAATACCTCGGTAATGACTACGTGGTGAAATCCAGCGTCGGTCATATCCGTGATTTGCCGACCAGCGGTTCAACTGCCCGTAAAACTACCGACGGGGAAAAGGCGAAAACAGGAAAAAAGGTTAAGAAAGATGAGAAGGCCGCTCTGGTCAGCCGCATGGGTGTCGACCCGTGGCACGGCTGGGAAGCGGACTATCAGATTCTGCCGGGCAAAGAGAAAGTCGTTGCCGAACTGAAGAGCCTTGCCGCAGACGCCGACCACATCTATCTCGCAACGGACCTTGACCGCGAAGGGGAAGCCATTGCCTGGCACCTGCGGGAAGTGATCGGTGGCGATGACAAGCGGTTTAGCCGCGTGGTGTTCAACGAAATCACCAAAAATGCGATTCGTCAGGCGTTTGAAAAACCGGGCGAACTGAATATTGAACGTGTTAATGCGCAGCAGGCGCGTCGCTTTATGGACCGCGTGGTGGGTTACATGGTTTCCCCGCTGCTGTGGAAGAAAATTGCCCGTGGCTTGTCGGCGGGTCGTGTTCAGTCGGTGGCTGTGCGACTGGTGGTTGAGCGCGAGCACGAAATCAAAGCGTTCGTGCCGGAAGAGTATTGGGAAATCGATGCGGATTTCTCTACGCCGAAAGGCGACGCGCTGGTGATGCAAGTCACGCATCAGGGCGATAAAGCGTTCCGTCCGGTTAATCGCGAGCAAACTCATGCTGCGGTATCCGTGCTGGAGAAAGCGCGTTACGAAGTGCTGGATCGTGAAGACAAACCGACCAGCAGCAAACCCTCTGCGCCTTTTATTACCTCGACGCTGCAGCAAGCGGCGAGTACTCGTCTCGGTTTTGGCGTGAAGAAAACCATGATGATGGCGCAGCGTCTCTACGAAGCGGGTCACATCACCTATATGCGTACTGACTCCACCAACCTGAGTCAGGATGCGGTGGCGATGGCACGCGGCTTTGTGGAGAAGAGTTTTGGTAAGAAGTATCTGCCAGAATCGCCAATCACTTACGCCAGTAAAGAGAATTCGCAGGAAGCTCACGAAGCGATTCGACCTTCGGATGTCAACATCCAGGCAGAACATCTGAAAGATATGGAAGCTGATGCGCAGAAACTGTACCAGCTGATCTGGCGTCAGTTTGTGGCCTGCCAGATGGTGCCGGCGCAGTATGACTCCACCACCCTGACGGTGGGTGCAGCAGACTTTAAACTGAAAGCGAAAGGCCGCACTTTGCGTTTCGATGGCTGGACAAAAGTGATGCCAGCCCTGCGTAAAAACGATGAAGATTTGACGCTGCCACCGGTCAATGTCGGCGACATGCTTGACCTGAAGGAGCTGATGCCAAGCCAGCACTTCACCAAGCCGCCAGCCCGCTTCAGCGAAGCTTCCTTAGTCCGTGAGTTGGAAAAACGGGGTATTGGCCGTCCATCGACCTATGCCTCAATTATTTCCACCATTCAGGATCGCGGTTACGTGCGGGTAGAAAACCGCCGCTTCTATGCTGAGAAGATGGGTGAAATCGTTACCGATCGCCTGGAACAGAATTTCCGTGAGCTGATGAACTATGACTTCACCGCGCGCATGGAAGACAGCCTTGACCAGGTCGCCAATAATGAAGCGCAGTGGAAAGCGGTGCTGGATTCCTTCTTCAGCGATTTCAGTCAGCAGTTAGGTCAGGCCGAGAAAGAGCCAGAAGAGGGCGGCATGCAGCCGAACCAGATGGTGCTGACCTCGATCGACTGCCCGACCTGTAGCCGCCAAATGGGTATCCGTACCGCCAGTACCGGCGTATTCCTCGGCTGCTCCGGTTATGCGCTGCCACCCAAAGAACGCTGCAAACAGACCATCAATCTGATTCCGGAAAATGAGGTTCTTAACGTACTGGAAGGCGATGATGCTGAAACCAATGCGTTGCGTGCCCGTCGTCGTTGCCAGAAGTGTGGCACCGCGATGGACAGCTACCTGATCGACAATCAGCGTAAGCTGCACGTCTGCGGTAACAACCCGGAATGTGACGGCTACGAAATCGAACAGGGCGAATTCCGCATCAAAGGTTATGACGGCCCGATCGTAGAGTGTGAAAAGTGTGGTTCCGAAATGCACCTGAAAATGGGGCGCTTCGGCAAATACATGGCCTGCACCAACGACGAGTGTAAAAATACTCGCAAGATTCTGCGCAATGGTGAAGTTGCACCACCGAAGGAAGACCCGGTACCGTTGCCTGAGCTGGCGTGTGAAAAATCAGATGCCTACTTTGTATTGCGTGACGGTGCGGCAGGGGTATTCCTGGCGGCCAACACCTTCCCGAAATCGCGTGAAACGCGTGCGCCGCTGGTGGAAGAGCTGCAACGTTTTGCTGACCGTCTGCCGGAGAAGCTGAAATACCTGGCGGAAGCGCCAGCGGCGGATCCGGAAGGCAATAAAACGTTAGTGCGTTTTAGCCGTAAAACTAAGCAGCAGTATGTTTCCTCCGAGAAGGAGGGCAAAGCGACTGGCTGGTCGATGTTCTATATCGACGGTAAGTGGCAGGAAGCGAAGAAGTAATTCCCTCAAGGCCAGCTTCTGCTGGCCTTTTCCTCATCCTTATAGCTAATCGTTCTACATTCTTTCGTTAACTGATATAGTGGTTATAGCTTTTTTCGTTTCGCTGACATGCTTTCCCTCCCTATACCTTAATTAAGGCGGAAACACGCCTGCAGGGATGGCCCCTCTGTCGCTACCGGGAAGATATAACTATGAAATTGCAGCAGTTGCGTTACATCGTCGAGGTGGTTAATCACAACCTCAACGTCTCCTCCACCGCTGAAGGTCTCTATACCTCACAACCGGGTATCAGTAAGCAAGTGCGTATGCTGGAAGATGAACTCGGCGTGCAGATTTTTGCGCGTAGTGGAAAACATCTCACTCAGGTCACGCCAGCAGGTGAAGAGATCATCCGAATTGCTCGCGAAGTATTATCCAAAGTGGATGCGATTAAGTCTGTCGCGGGTGAGCACACCTGGCCCGACAAGGGCTCGCTGTATGTGGCGACCACGCATACTCAGGCGCGTTATGCCTTGCCTGGCGTGATTAAAGGCTTCATCGAGCGTTACCCACGCGTATCGCTGCATATGCATCAGGGATCGCCAACGCAAATTGCTGAGGCCGTGTCGAAGGGCAATGCTGACTTTGCGATCGCGACCGAAGCGCTGCATCTGTACGACGACCTGATTATGTTGCCGTGCTATCACTGGAACCGCGCCATTGTCGTGACGCCAGACCATCCGTTAGCAGGCAAATCGAATGTGACGATTGAAGAGCTGGCTGATTTCCCGCTCGTGACCTACACCTTTGGCTTCACCGGCCGCTCAGAGCTGGATACCGCCTTCAACCGTGCAGGATTAACGCCACGTATTGTCTTTACGGCCACCGACGCTGATGTGATCAAAACGTATGTGCGTCTGGGCTTAGGCGTGGGAGTCATTGCCAGTATGGCGGTGGACCCGGTATCCGATCCGGATCTGGTGCGAATCGAAGCATCAGAAATTTTTACCAATAGCACAACCAAAATTGGCTTTAGGCGCAGTACGTTCCTTCGAAGCTATATGTATGATTTTATTCAACGTTTCGCGCCGCATTTGACCCGTGATGTCGTGGATGCAGCGGTCGCATTGCGTTCAAATGAAGATATCGAAGCGATGTTCCGCGATATCAAATTACCCTTCAAATAATCACCTAACTCATTATTTTCACAAGGTGTCCAGTGGGCATCTTGTGAATTCCTTCCTGGTTAGCGCCACAAGAATCTCAAAAAATTTCATTATTTTTTTGTAAATGAAACATCGATCACATGTTTTTTCATTGTTAGTTCTTAAATGAGAAACAGTACACAAAATTTACGCTGCCGCTTTGCGGACCGCCAGGAATATTCCCATACTCCAGTTATCAACTGATGAGAAAGGCCTTTTAGTCAGGCTCTTTAAATTAAACTCAAATTTAGAATGGTACTAAATTTGTTTTAACCCAAATTTACAATGTATGTATTAGATGAATAGTTTGATCAGTAATTAAATTTATCTCATCAATATTTTGGGTTTTGATAAATAGCGTTAATCGTTGTGCTCAATAAAAATAACTGGATTTTCGGACTTAACAAGTTTAGGATTCGTCCTAAATCTTAATCGTTATCAACAATCGTTTTATTGAGAGTGATTATCAAAAACTATGAACACTAGACTGACTGTACAACAAGATTTTCGTACTAAAACCGCCAAGGTTGAGCGCTCTGGTAATGTGCGTCGCAAGGCTTGGTTGACCGTCTTCGCTGCTTCAGCACTGTTCTGGGTAGTGGTGGCATTGATGATTTGGCGTATGTGGGGTTAAGCCATGTGGGCAAATACACTCAGCCGTAAGTCTCCGGTTTCTGCGCGTCAGCCGAACACGTCAGCGTGCAAAGCGAAAGAAGTAAAGAGCGTTGAACAGCCTGTGGCGATTCCTGCGTCGTGGGAACTGAGTGAAAACCAGCGTAACTTTATCGAATCGTTCATGGATCCGAAGTCGAAATAACGCAGTCTGCGTTTTGTTCTATATATAGACATCCATACCTCTCTTTACCGGATTATCCGGTGGGCATTTTAAAAGCCCGTCCTTTAACACTCAGCATTAAAAAAACGGTGTCATCAGTACAACGCTGAAGACGGTGGACTTTTTTTGCCCGGAATCCGGGAGGGAGTGACTCGATGAATACAACGACTTTTTCATGGTTCGGCGTTTATGCCTTTTCCTTTGCATTTTGGGCCGTGGCCGTGTGGGCAATGATCTAATCCAATAACTCAAATTGTACTGATTTCTATTAATGCCCTGACAAACGTCGGGGCATTTTTCTTTGTGCCTTTATGTGTCATTTCGTGTTGTTATCAAATCGTTAACGAAATTGTGGTCTATCTTTAAGCTAAACCTTGTGGTTATTGAGGTTTAAAAGAGAGGCCCATATAAGGAGGAGCTATGTCGTTAACGTTACGGGAG
Organism: Pantoea sp. ME81; assembly: GCF_903970985.1. Taxonomy (NCBI): domain Bacteria; kingdom Pseudomonadati; phylum Pseudomonadota; class Gammaproteobacteria; order Enterobacterales; family Erwiniaceae; genus Pantoea; species Pantoea sp. ME81. The sequence goes on from NZ_CAJCKS010000085.1 coordinate 19,051, forward strand.
CACAGTCAGGATACGCTGGACGTTCGGGCAAAAAAATATCATTACTACAGCCTGCCAAAAGCTGCCCAGCAATTGGGTAATATCGATCGCTTACCCAAATCAATGAAGGTGTTGCTGGAAAACCTCCTGCGCTGGCAGGATGAGGATTCCGTGACAGCTGAAGATATACAGGCTCTGGTTGGCTGGCAGAAAGATGCGCATGCTGACCGGGAAATTGCCTATCGCCCAGCGCGCGTGTTGATGCAGGACTTCACCGGCGTGCCAGCGGTGGTGGATTTAGCGGCGATGCGTGAAGCGGTAAAGCGCCTCGGCGGCGATGTGGCCAAAGTTAATCCTTTATCGCCGGTCGATTTGGTTATTGACCACTCGGTGACCGTTGACCATTTTGGGGATGAAGACGCCTTCGAAGAAAACGTGCGTCTGGAGATGGAGCGCAACCACGAACGCTACGTTTTCCTGCGCTGGGGGCAAAAAGCGTTTAATCGTTTCCGCGTAGTGCCGCCCGGCACCGGCATCTGCCATCAGGTTAACCTGGAATATCTGGGGAAATCCGTCTGGCATGAAACGCTAGAAGGCAAAGAGGTCGCTTATCCTGATACCTTAGTCGGCACAGATTCCCATACCACGATGATCAACGCGTTGGGCGTATTAGGCTGGGGTGTTGGCGGTATTGAAGCCGAAGCCGCCATGTTAGGGCAACCCGTGTCTATGTTAATCCCCGACGTTGTCGGTTTCAAACTCACCGGCAAACTGCGTCCTGGCATCACCGCGACCGACTTAGTCTTAACCGTGACGCAAATGCTGCGCAAGCATGGTGTGGTGGGTAAATTCGTGGAATTTTATGGTGATGGCCTGGCCGATTTGCCGCTGGCCGATCGCGCAACTATCGCCAATATGGCACCGGAATATGGTGCCACCTGCGGTTTCTTTCCCATTGATGAAATCACCCTGAGCTACATGACCCTGACCGGGCGTGATGCCGAACAAGTCGATTTAGTCGAAGCTTATGCTAAGCAGCAAGGAATGTGGCGAAATCCGGGCGACGAACCACGGTTTACCAGCTCACTGGCGCTGGATATGGCAGATGTTGAATCCAGTCTTGCCGGTCCAAAACGACCGCAGGATCGCGTCTCTTTAGGTGATGTACCCGCCGCCTTTGATGCCAGCAACGAACTTGAAGTTAATCATGCGCAGAAAGGGCACAAGACCGTCACGTATCGCGACAGCGAGACCGGCGATAGCTATCAGCTGGAAGATGGCGCGGTGGTCATTTCTGCTATTACCTCCTGTACTAATACTTCCAACCCTAGCGTATTGATGGCCGCGGGCCTGCTGGCGAAAAATGCGGTTGAGCGTGGCTTGATGCGCAAACCCTGGGTGAAAGCCTCGCTGGCACCGGGATCAAAAGTGGTGTCGGATTATCTCGCGGTGGCTCAACTGACACCTTATCTGGATGAATTAGGTTTCAATTTGGTGGGATATGGTTGTACCACCTGCATCGGTAACTCGGGCCCATTGCCAGATGAAATTGAAAGCGCGATTAAAGAGGGCGATCTGACCGTCGGTGCTGTGCTGTCGGGTAACCGAAACTTCGAAGGGCGCATCCATCCGCTGGTGAAAACTAACTGGCTGGCGTCGCCACCGCTGGTGGTGGCTTATGCACTGGCCGGTAACATGAAACTCAACCTGCAGAACGATCCCATCGGGCAGGACCGGCAGGGCAAGGATGTCTTTCTGCAGGATATCTGGCCATCACCAGAAGAGATCGCCGCCGCAGTGCAGAAAGTGACCAGTGATATGTTCCATAAGGAATACGCCGAGGTCTTCGACGGTACGCCTGAGTGGCAGCAAATCAAGGTCAGTGAAGCCGCGACTTATGACTGGGATGAGGGTTCAACTTACATCCGACTGTCGCCGTTCTTTGATGACATGGGTAAAACACCGGAGCCGGTCCAGGATATTAAAGGCGCGCGCATTCTGGCGATGCTGGGTGACTCTGTCACCACCGACCATATTTCGCCGGCGGGCAGCATCAAAGCGGAAAGTCCTGCTGGACGCTATTTGCTGTCGCATGGTGTTGAGCGCACCGATTTCAACTCCTACGGTTCGCGTCGTGGTAACCACGAAGTGATGATGCGCGGGACCTTTGCCAACATTCGTATTCGTAATGAAATGGTGCCGGGTGTGGAAGGGGGATACACCAAACACTTCCCCAGCAATGAACAGCTGGCGATCTACGATGCTGCCATGAAGTATCAGTCCGAAGGTGTGCCACTGGCAGTGATCGCCGGGAAGGAGTATGGCTCAGGTTCCAGCCGCGACTGGGCTGCGAAAGGCCCACGTTTGCAAGGGGTGCGCGTGGTTATTTCTGAGTCGTTCGAGCGTATCCATC
>NZ_CAJCKS010000086.1:0-21410 GCF_903970985.1 Pantoea sp. ME81
GTATGACTGGTCCCTATGGCCGCCTCAATCATTTTGGTCATCCAGACGTTGACGTGCGACGCTACTACGTTGACTGGTTTAAAACCTTCGCCGATATCACCGCAGAACTGGGTGGCGAGGCGGTTGGATCGCAGTTCGCCATTTTCACCCAGCAGGATTTCAACGATGCAGTGCGGCGGGATGCGCTGATCGATATCGCGATTGATTGCTGGGCCGAGGTGGCGGAACATGCGCAATCCGCCGGATTGAAATACCTGTTTTGGGAACCGATGAGCATCGGACGCGAGTTTGGTGAGACCATTCCGGCTTGCCTCGCACTGCAGCAGCGTTTGAGCAGTGAGTCCTTTGCCCTGCCGATGTGGATGATGGCGGATATCGATCACGGCGATGTCACTTCAATCGACCCGCGTGATTACGACCCTTACGCGTGGGCTGAAGCGGTGCCGCGCTACTCGCCGATTATTCATATAAAACAAAGCATGATGGACAAAGGCGGCCACAGACCCTTCACATTGCAGTACAATGCGGGCGGCCGTATTCAGCCCCAGCCGCTACTGGACGCGCTGGCGCGCGGTGGCGCGCAGGATAACGAAATTTGCCTCGAACTGAGTTTTAAAGAGCGTGAACCCACTGACCGCCAGGTGGTGGCGGATATCGCGGAAAGCGTCGCGTTTTGGGCATCGCACATTGATACGGGCGTGCAGGATTTGCATCTGGCTTCCTAAGCCTATTGATCAGGAAATGAAACATGAAACCGGCTCCTACTCCCGCTGAACGCGATGACTCCTTAGCCCTGCGTGCCGCCTGGCTGCACTACGTGGGCGGCCTGACCCAGGCTGAAGTCGCCAAACGTCTGGGATTACCGTCTGTCAAAACCCATCGCATGATTGCCAAAATGGTCGCGGAGGGTGCGGTGAAGGTGTCGATTGATGGCGATATCATGGCGTGCGTGGCGCTGGAAGATCAGCTGCGTGAAAAGCACGGACTGCGTTTTTGCCACGTTGCGCCTGACCTTGGTGAAGAGGGATTGCCAGTGCGAACGCTGGGTATGGCGGGCGCGGATTACCTGCGCAATCTCCTCACGTCGCAGCCTGCGATCACCCTGGGGCTGGGGCACGGCCGCACCCTTTCCGCCGCTATTCACCAACTCTCGCGCATTGACGCCCCGCATATGCGCTTCGTTTCGCTGCTGGGCTGTTTGACGCGCAACTATGCGCTCAATCCCCACGATGTCATGCATCGCATTGCCGAAAAGACCGGTGCGCAGGCGTATATGATGCCGGTGCCGTTCTTCGCCAATACTCAGGAAGACCGCGACGTGCTGCTTAAACAGCGCGGCGTCAGCGAAGTGTTTGCCATGGCCGCACAGAGTGAGGTGAAACTGGTGGGAATCGGTACTGTGGAACCGGCCGCGCAATTGGTTGAAGCCGGTATGATTGATGAAGCCGAGATCAACGATATCTCGGCTTCTGGCGCTGTCGGTGAGCTGCTCGGTCATTTCTTTGACGCCAGCGGGCAGATGATTCACAACAGCCTGACAGCGCGTACGCTCTCGGTGGATTTAGAGCTTGCCCACCGCGCCGAGATTGTGGCGCTGGTGGGGGGATTAAGCAAAGTCGACGCGATCCGCGCGGTGTTGGCCAGCGGTTTGGTGACGGGATTAATTACCGATGAATTAACGGCACAGGCGTTAATCGCAGGTTAGAGTGGCCTCCATTCGTCCGCGAATAATCCAAATACCCAATCGTCGCGCCACTCACCCGCGAGATGATAGCTTTTCCGCAAGGTGCCCTCCTGCTGGAATCCCACTTTTAATAGTGTCCTGCGTGAGGCTTCATTTCCTGCGGTCACAGTGGCAATCAGCTTGCGAAAGCCCAGTTCATTCAGCGCATAACGCGCAATATCGTGAAGTGATTCCGCACCAAATCCCTTGCCCTGAGCTTCTGCTGCCAGCAAAAAACCGACTTCCGCCACGCCGTCACCGCGATCGATAAATCCGGTGACGCCTAACGGCGCTGATTGCCCCTGTTCCATCATCACCAGACACAGCCAATGGGCGCTGCCTTTCTGCCAGTGGGGCAATCTTATCTCGAACCTGTCACGTCGAATCTCTTCTTCAGGCTGCGGATCGGCCACATAGCGCATCACACGCTCATCCTGTTGCAGCGAGAGAAAGAATCGCCAGTCATCGGCAACTAACTGGCGATAGTGCAGTCTTTTGGAGGTGATGTTAGGGAACATTGAATCCTTCATTAGCGACCGGCAATCAGACCACGATTTCCATACTCATGGCCGAAGCATTGGCCAGAATCCGTATCAATATAGAACTTAAGCGGTGTAGTGGTTTCAAATCCCATCCAGTGCCGTCCATTCAAATCCGCCGTCGCAGAATGCACTACAAGACACTGTTTGCCCTCACGCTCAATCGGCTGAATCCGCACATCGCTCTCACTCCAGCCCGTGCGATGCAGCTCGGCGTAGTCGCGGGCAAGGTTGATGGCCTCAGTTTCTGCCATCATCGCTGCGTACCATAGTAAGTGTTATACATCATTCATCCGACAGGTTAGCCTCTTTACCCGCTAAATCAGCGTTAACTCCATTGGCTGCTGGCGCAATATTTCCTGATACACCGGCGACAGTTGGCTATCTGTAATCACCTGCTTAAAGGGCACGGTCGGTGCCAGAGCGAAGGGATGTATCTGACCAAACTTTGATGAATCGGTGAGCGCCACAGTGTGCGTCTGCTTTTCCATGATGGCGTTGACCACGTCGCAGCGCAGCATATCACGACCGGTAAAACCGGTGATGGCATCCCAGCCGTCGATACCGATAAAGGCTTTATGGAAGTTGAGGTGCTGGATGCACAATCGCGTCAGCGGCCCGACTACCGACTCACTGCTCTTCTGGAACAGCCCGCCAAGAATGATCACATCACCGCCCTGTTCTCGCAGTAATCCCGCGATGTAATGGCTGACGGTGATAATCGTGATATCACCGCGTTCGCTCAGCTCGCGTGCCAGCAAAGCGTTGGTGCTGCCGCCTTCAATAAACACCGTTTCACCTGCGTTAACCAACGAAGCGGCGTACTCCGCCAGACGTTTTTTGACGGCAAAACGCGTTTGCATGCGTGCACCGACATCATCGCTTTCTGGCGCCACGGCTGACCCGTGCACGCGACGCAGAAAGCCACCCTTTTCCAGAACATTCAGATCCTGACGCACCGTCACCTCGGAAACGCCGGTGGTTTGCGCCAGTTCACTGACGCTGACGCTGCCGCGTTCGCTGACCAGTTGGATAATGTGCTGATGACGTGCGTTCATAGTGCCTGCTTTAATTAAAATTTTATCCAGCTTACCAGAAACTTACTCTAAGCCGAGACTGCGACGACCGTTGCTGTTTAACGCGTCCAAAGTGAATCGATCGCGCCAGCTGGCTTCATAGTCCTCTTTCGGGAAATCACCCGGTGAGGCACCGGTTGCCAGCGCCTCAGCAACCTGAGTGGCGTAAGCGGCATTCTTCTCGCACAGGGGTGCAGCCGGAATGTACATCACATTGCCCCAACCTTGCTGATCCTCAACCGGTGCAACCGAATGGATGACATCACAGTGCCACCAGACAGAATCACCCGCTTCCATTGCTGGAATGGAACACAGTCCCTTGATGAGTTCAGGATGCCACTGCTCTGAGATGGGCAATACTTTGCCCGGTGCAACACCGCAGAGTTCATCCTCTGGTACATCTTTCAGCAGCGGACGCAGCAACAGATACGCCATCGCTTCCGGAACCGGCACCACATGCAGCAAGCCCTGACCCAATTGCATGTCTGACAGCGCAGTCCACCCCTGGAAAGTGCGGAAGACTGAACATTTGGTGGTGGTGCCAGCCTGATATTCATTCACTTCTGTGCGATGTGCCGCGTCCCAGGGATCATATTGATCGAATTGATTATTAAAGATTTTGCTAAACACCTGTTGGTAAGCTGGCAGTAACCAGCGTTCCAGCGCCCCGGAATCCGTATGCGCGCCCAGCCCTTTTGATGTGGTGCCCGGTAAACGACGGCGAATACGATCCGGATAGATAATGCTGACATCAGGGTCAAACCAGCGCGTTCCGTTAGATTCGAAGGTCCACAGGCGATTCAGAAAGGATTGGGTTTGTGCCATGGCGTCGCTCTGACGCGCCGACATCTGTGCTTCGCTCCAGTAGATCGGATAGATTTCAGGGCGTGAGGCATCGAGGCTGCCAAAGAAGTTGTCACCCGGCCCTTTATAGACTTCATCGAAATCATTTTTATCAAGGTATTCCAGCATCGACGCATCCCAGCCCAACGCCTGCTCGCGCGTAAAGGTCTGTTTCACCACCACACAGCCGCGACGACGAATGTGATCCTTCACTTCATCGGAAATGCGCCCTGCGGCAATGTCATCCCAACGTACCTGTGGCCATGCCGTGCCGTTTCGCGCTTCTTCCTCACGAGCTACAGCAATTTCGCTGAGGATTTTACTTCTGACCTGCTCAAACAGGCCCTCAACATCGCCGATTTGCGCTCTGAGCACCTGTTTCATCAAGCGGATATGCTGCTTTGCATCTTCAGGTTGTTGTAAAGAGGTAAAGGATGTATTCATTTTGTCGCTCCGATTGTTTCGAATGAAACTTAAGTTAGCTTCATTCATAACAATCTGTCGGCATTTCACCTAACTTCAGCGCACGATTTTAAGAAACCCATCACAAAAAAATTAAGAACAACGTCCAACCGAAGGTGCACCGGAGTGGCTCTCCGGTACCGGGAAATGAGGAAAAATGTCTGGAAATCAAGAGGAAAAAGACGGTGGTATGTGGGAAGGAAATGGCCTGGCAGGTACTATTCCAGCCAGGCGTGATACCGCTGATGGAGTTCAGCCAGATTTTTTACATTGAGTTTGCGCATTGCAGACTGTTTTTGGCTGCTAATGGTTTTAATACTTTTGTCTTTGGCAACAGCAATATCCGTTACGGTACGACCGCGATAGATGGAGCGGATGATCGTTCTTTCCGAGGTACTGAGTGAAAGCATCGCTTCTTCATACATCCTTGATGAGAATACCTGTCGTAAAGATGAACCCTTTTGCGGTGCAGTGGGTTTGACTTCAAATCCCCAGACTCGATGTTCAAGTACTGCCGTCACCGCATCTTCAACCTCGCGCTGATTGCATTTCCTGTTTAATATGGCTTGCACACCTGATTTTTTATATTTTTGTAATAGCCTGACATCCGATGCGCGGGTTAAAATTATCACTGATGCTGTGGGCAAGTAAGATTTTATCAGCATAGAAATAACATCTGCATTGCCAACCTCAGTATCGATAATAATCAGTTCCAAATCTCTATCAATGATGTTGATCTGTTCATCATGGGTTTGGATGGGATGGTGAGTCACCGTCACAGCATTCAATGTTGTCAACATGGCGCGAATACCATAATAGGTGATCGCGCTGGGTGTCATAATAGCGATATTTTTATTTTTGATTTTGCTTGTCGTTATTTTAATGACGCTATGCATTGTTGATGTTCCTCAATTGTGATCACGCCAATATGCAATTATTACAGATTCAATTGAACGATATTAGCCGATGCCATGCGATTAATCCGATGCGGATATTATTGGCTAGATTGAAGGCTTTCAACATACTGGCGTAAATGTCACTTAAAAGTCACCAGCATGGAGATAATTCACATATTAATCATATAGATAATCCTGTGACAAAGCTGTTACCTACCTGATTGTCATCATCAGCATGCCCTTTTGTCAGACCGTGTTATAATCAGCCGCATGAAAAGTGTGCGTTGAAGATGCGCCGTGGGGATCAGGCAGAAGTGACCATTATTTTTTTTACCGATACCGGTCTGATCAGGCTGGAAGATAAAGAGATTATTCTTAGCAGGCAAAGTAAAATATGCCTGACGTACCTGTGTGAGCATGAAGGTAATATCGTTTCCAAAGAAGCATTACATGACGCTTGCTGGAGAAACCATGGTGCTGTGGTCTCCGATAATACTGTACGACAAACCCTTTTTCGCATCCGGAAATCACTCGCCTCACTGGAAGTAGAAGGCGAAATTCTTGAAACACTGGGATACATGGGATATCGCTTAAAACCCGGTTGCATCACTCTCGTTTCAGACTCACAAAATTATTCGTTTCCGGAACGCCAGGATGGTTTGAATCAAAAGCAAGAAACATCAGCGATCTCTGTTTCTGACACATCGAAATCAGCGCTTAAGAATAAACCGACAAAGATAAAATTCAGGGTACTTACGCTGCTGCTTTGCTGCCTTTTTTTTATCGTGGGCACTGTGATTCGTGGCCAACAACTTATCCACCCATTGCGGTATGGCGAACCACTTCTGCTTGATGGGCACAGCTTTCTGTTTTCGCAATACGTGGAAAATGACAAATATGACTCGGCAAGACGCGTGAGTTACTGGCTTAACAAAATGCAGGTTTCCATTACGCCGCACAGCAGAATCTACATTAATGCCGATCGTGGCAACGCGATTAATTTCTTTGTGTGCAAAGGCGAAATTGAACTGGCGACAACCTCTTGCCAGACATTTGCGGTTATCGGGAGAAATCATCCATGAGAATGGCTGTTTCCGCGGCATGTTGCCTGTTGGCATTGTTGCTGGGTTGGTTTTCGCTGCCCTATTTTGTACGGCCATTTTCTGGTGATTGCCGGGCCGAGACCTATATCATCTATGATGAACCTGACCGGACCGTAGTAAGTCATGGCTACTGGGATATTTTGAGCGGTAGTCGTGAAGGTCATTTAAATGCTTATCTGGCATTTATGTCGTCGCAGGGGCTTGAAAGCAGGATTAATGTTGATCGCACCGTGAATCTTGATTATGACTACCATCCTGATTCCGTAACGGTTTCCACTCGCAAATCTTTTCGTATTGCGGGTCCTGATACGCAGGATCCCGCTATCGGGAAATATATTGATCCGCTGGCGGACGAGAATTTCACCGCCCGCATCTACCTGTTTAAAGTGGGAAACCAGGTCATTTCAGGCTTCCATTATCGGCCGCTTAACCGGTGTATGAAACCTGGATTTTGAGGCGAGTCAGACCGGTCGATCATTTGTTCTGGTAAAGATCCCAACGGTTGCCGTACAAATCCTCGAAAACCACAACCGTGCCATACTCTTCTTCGCGGGGTTCTTCACAGAAAGTGACGCCATTGGCTTTCATTTGCTGGTAATCACGCCAGAAGTCGTCCGTCTGTAAAAACAGGAACACCCGGCCGCCGCATTGATTACCGATAAACCCTTGCTGGCGCTCATTCGATGCCTGCGCCAGCAGCAAGTTACAATCGCTCTGCGGATTGGGATTGACCACCACCCAGCGCTTGCCCGGCTGTGGGGTATCTTCGATTAAATGAAATCCCAGTTTTTGCGTATAGTATTCAATCGCGCGGTCATAATCATCGACCACAATAGCGACGTAACCCATGCAACGCTTTTGTGTTCTCATTTTGGTTTCCTTTATATTCTGACGCGAAATCTCATCTGGATATCAACAAATAAAAAGCAGACCGAAGTCTGCTTATTCCTTATCACGCATTGCCACCCGCGACTTTGCGTAATGCCACCACTTCCGCGTGTTCTAACAGCGGTTCAAGATCCGCGAACAATTTAACGATATGCGGGGCATTCAGGTGCTTATCCAATAATTCCTGGCTCGCCCACTCTTCGGTCCAGACAAAGCGGCGCGGATTTTTGCTATCAATGTTTAGCTGATAGGTAATACACCCTTCTTCTTGCAGCGTCTCTTCAATCACACCACGAAATAATTGCTCAGCTTTATCTTCGCAACCCGGTTTTGCCGTTAGCAATGCCACAACAGGAACAGTCATTTTTATCTCCCTTTTAAATGAAATAAGCCGAGCCAAAGTAACGCAGCTTATTCCTGTTGTCAGTCTGAAAACGTGCGTTGCCTGATATGCCTGGTTCGCGCCATAATCGCGAAAATAACGCAAGGAGTGTTGCATGCCAGAACTGTCGAGTTGGTTAGCCTTTGCATTGGTGGCGTTGGGATTGGTGCTTACGCCCGGCCCCAATATGATCTACCTGGTTTCGCGTTCGCTGTGTCAGGGCAAGCGGGCGGGTTATATTTCCCTCGGCGGCGTGGCGTTAGGGTTTGTGTTTTATATGCTGTGTGCGGCGCTGGGTATCACCGCGTGGTTGCTTGCCGTTCCATGGGCCTATGATGCACTGCGTTTCAGTGGCGCACTCTATTTGCTGTATCTTGCGTGGCAGGCACTCAAGCCTGGCGGCCGCTCGCCATTTGCCGTGCGCGATCTCCCTGCCGACAACCCGCGTAAATTGTTCACCATGGGTTTCCTCACCAACCTCGCGAACCCAAAAATCGCCATGATGTTTCTGTCGCTATTACCGCAGTTTATTAGCCCGCATCACGGTAGTGTGCTGATGCAGTCGCTGATATTGGGCATCACCCAAATTGTGATTAGCCTGACGGTCAATGCGATTTTCATTACTACCGCTGGCCAGGTGTCGACATTTTTACTGACGCGCCCCAGCTGGCAGCGTTTGCAGCGCTGGCTGATGGGCACGGTGCTGGCGGGAATGGCCGTCAAACTCGCATTGGATGCACGAAAGTAAGTTGCGATTTAATTGGGCGCGTCGGGGCGCGCCCAACAATCCGTTAGTGAGCCAACATCTGAATGATTTTGTCCGCCGCGATGACGCGATCGTCATTCGGGAACCATTTATTCGCCAGCATAATCACCGCAATCTTCTGTGACGGAACAAACACCGCGTAGGTTGAGAAACCATTGGTCGAACCGGTTTTGTTATACCACGCCTGTTGTGGCGCAGCCTGCGGTGGCGTGATCAACGTGGCCGACATCCCTTTCATGATGCGCTGACCGCTGTTGCCTTCCACCAACTGCTTTGATGAGACAGGCAACGGATAGTATTCCCACATCATCGCCTGCGTAAACGCCTCGGTTTTGTAGTAGCCCTGATGCGTGGTGGCGATCGCCTGCTGCCACTCCGTCGCGACCTTCTGTTCATCCAGTTGAATCGCCAGCCAGCGAATCAGATCAGCGGATGTCGATTTCAACCCATACGATTCAGCATCCAACGGGCCTGGCGTCACACGTACCGGCTTGTCTTGTTTATTGTAACCTTGCGCATATTGGCCCATCTCTGACTGAGGCACCTGAATATAAGTGTGCTTCATGCCCATCGCGGGTAACAGTTGCTGCTCCATCGCGCTGATAAACGGCTGATGCAAGCTTTTGGCGGCAATCATGCCGAGCATACCAATCCCCAGATTGGAGTAGACACGCTGAGTGCCCGGCTGAGCCGGCGGCTGCCAGTTTTTGTACCAGTTCATCAACTGCTGCTGATTGGTCACATCGTCCGGCACAAACAGCGGCGTGCCCGTGGTGTGAGTAGCAAGGTTTAGCAGTGACACCTGATCAAACGCACTGCCCTTCAGTTCGGGCAACCATGTACTGGCTTTGTCACTAAACTGCAGTTTTTTCTGCTGAGCCGCATAGCTCGCTAAGGTAGCGGTAAAGGTTTTGCTGAGTGACCCGATTTCAAACAAGGTCTGCGCAGTAATCGGCTGTTGAGTCTCTTTGGATGCCACACCGTAGTTGTAAAACTCGGTTTTGCCATCGTGCAGAATAGCCACCGCCATGCCAGGGATTTGATATTGCTGCATCAACGGTTTGATGATGGCGTCAGGTGAAGGGGTTTGTGCGAGGACGCTGGTGCTTGCCAGCAGCGCTAGCGCAGTAAGAGATAAGCGCATGAAAATTCCTTTTATTTCAGTTAAGCCACAATTTCAGCGCGTGATTATAAAATTCCGTCACGGTTTCACCTAACCAAATTTCTGCTATCCGCGGGAAAGTGAAGGCGATCACAAGCGCGAAACATTTTATTAACCATTAATTGATCTTTTCCCCGCCAGCTTTTATAGCTTATGAAAATTATTTCACACATCAGAAATAATTTTCAAAACGTACCCCGGCTCGTTTTTCCGCGTTAAGTCGTCACGGCTGAGCCTCCAAATTCAGCGTCTGCTCCGGGGAAAAACATGAAAAAAATCGCCATCCTTCTTTCCAGCCTTGCGTTAGCGGGAACACTCTCCAGCACCGCACGTGCCGCCGATGAATCACCACAGTTCCGTTGCAAACCTGGCGAAACTTACTACATGAACGTCATGGTGACCGGTGTTGAATACTGGTTTCCGGTGTACGAGATGTTTAAACAAGCTGCGCATCAGCTGGGCTGCAAAACCGTTTATGGTGGCACGCCCGCTTATGACGTCAACCAGCAGTTAGCCAGTTTCGAACAGATTTTGGCGCAGAAACCCGCCGGGATTTTCCTCCATCCGATGAATCCCGACCCCTTTATCGAGCCAATTAATCGTGCGGCAGAGATGGGCATTCCGGTGGTAACCTTTGCCGCTGATTCCCCCAACAGCAAGCGTGTCGCTTACATCACCTCAGACAACTTCCGTGAAGGTAAAGCCGCCGCCGATGAACTCGGTAAAGCCATGGGCAAAGGCGCGGAGTATGCGGTGCTGGAAAATCCAGGGCAGGATAATCATGACCGTCGGGTTACGGCTTTTATCAATGAGATGAAAACCGCGTTTCCTGACAGCAAGCTGGTTGCGCGCGCCGCCACTAATCAGGATCCATCAAAAGCCTACAACGCCCTGCTGTCGATGCTACAAGCGAATCCAAACCTGAAAGGCATCTTCATGCCTGAAGCCAGTTCCGCAATCGGTGCCGCACAGGCAGTGGTGGAAAACGGTGGCAAAGTGAAAGTGATGACGGTGGACGTCAACGCCAAAGTACTGGATATGATCAAAAGCGGCGAGGTGTTTGGTGCCATCAACCCCAATCAGGGAATACAGGGCTACATGGGCTTTATGACGCTGTTCCTCGCCGCCCACCCAGAATTGATTGACCCCATGAATGATGCCAAACGCAACGGTGTGAATCCCTTCTCGTTCCCAATCCTCGACAATGGTTATGCCGTGGTGACTAAAGAAAATGCCGATGATTTCCGCTGGGACCGTTACCTGAAACGTCGTGGAACCAAAGGCATCAACGAGTAAGGGGAAAGATGATGACGGCACTGCTTGAGTTACGCAGCATCAGCAAACGCTTCGGCGCAGTACAGGCGTTACAGGACGTTGATCTTACGCTAAGGTCCGGTGAAATTCATGCGCTGGCCGGTGAAAACGGCGCGGGTAAGTCTACTCTGATGAATATCATTGATGGCATTCTGCGCCCCGACAGCGGTGAAATAGTGTTGGAGGGGCAATCCGTAACCATTCGCTCGCCGCGTGAGGCGCAGCGGTTAGGCATCGGGCTGGTGCATCAGGAGATCGCGTTGTGCCCGGATATTACTATCTATGAAAATATCTGGATGGCGCATCAGCAGCGCGGCTTTCTATTACCGCATAAAACCTTGAGGGAAAAAGCGCAGCAGGTTATGAATCGCCTTGCGCCGATTCCAGTGAGTAAAAAGGTTAGCGAACTGTCGTTGTCACAACAGCAACTCGTAGAGATTGCCAAAGCACTGACGCTGGATTGTCGTTTACTGATTCTGGATGAGCCCACTGCAGCGCTCACGGAACCAGAAGCGCAGACGCTGTTCACCATCGTGCGTCAACTGCGCGATCAGGGCATCACGGTGGTGTATATCAGTCATCGTATGGCCGAGATTTTTGCGCTTTGTCAGCACATCACCATTCTGCGCGATGGCCGGACGGTGCACAGTGCGCCATTGAACAGCATGACACCGGATGAAGTCATTACGCGCCTTGTCGGTCGCGAATTGTCGCAACTCTATCCCGATAAGCGCCCCTCTCATCGTGCCGCACCGCTGCTGGAGGTACGATCTCTTAGCGATAGTCAGCGTTTTTACGATATCAATTTCGAGTTGTATCCCGGCGAAATTCTCGGCATTGGTGGCTTGATGGGCGCGGGCCGTAGCGAAATCGCTCAGGCCGTGTGCGCATTGCAGCCGGTAACTCACGGCACTGTTCGTATCAAAGGCCAGCCAGCAACACTGAAAAATTACGCCGCCAGTATCCAACATCACATGGTTTATTTATCCGAAGATCGTAAGGACGCCGGGCTGTTTTTAGCAATGCCAATTGACTGGAACATCTCGGCGCTGGATGTCCGCGCGATTAGCCATCACGGTTTGACGCTAAGCCCAAGCCGCGAGCGTGCGCAAGCGGAAGCGCTGGCGTATCAGGTCAAACTGAAACGCGGCAAATTGAGCGACCCGGTGTCATCGCTTTCTGGCGGCAATCAGCAGAAAGTGGCGCTAGCGCGCGTGCTGTCGGTGCACCCCGAAATTATCTTTCTTGATGAACCGACGCGCGGCGTTGATGTCAGCGCCAAGGCAGAGATCTACCAGATCCTCGCCCAATTAGCACATAACGGTGTCGGACTGGTGGTGATTTCATCAGAGTTACCTGAGCTGATTGGTTTATGTGACCGCATTATCGTGATTCATGAAGGTCACATCACCGGTGAAGTGACCGGCGATGCAATGACCGAGGAGAATCTGATGAGGCTGGCTGCTGGCATTCCCCCTGAAGTGGAGGCGCTATGACCATGAATACGACCTTGCCCGGAGCAGGCAAATCCCGGCTGTCATTGTTTGGCGGCCTGCACAAGCAGCGGGAAATCGGTTTGATTGCGATCATCGCGTTAATCTTTATCGTGATGAGTTTTACCTCACCCTACTTCCTGACGTGGGCCAATATGAAAGCGATGCTGTTGTCGTTTTCGATTGAAGGCATTGTGGTGATCGGTATGACGATCTTGTTGATCGTCGGCGGTCTCGATCTCTCGGTCGGCGCGGTGGTGTGCCTTTCTATGGTGGTCGCGGGACAACTGTTTCTCAGTGGGGTGGATCCCTGGCTGGCCAGCCTGGGAGGAATAGCTGCCGCCGCACTGGTAGGCTTGCTGATGGGTTTAACAGTGACCAAAATCGGCCTGAGTCATTTTATTGCCTCGCTGGCAGCGATGGTGATTGTGCGCGGGCTTTGCATGATCATCACCCAGGGCACGCCGCTGTCGCTGTTCACACTTCCCGTCAGTTTCAAATTTATCGGCCAGGGTGCCATGTGGGGCATTCCGTTTGTCATCCTGCTGTTCTTTGTATTGGTCGCCCTGTTCGATTTCCTGCTGCGCAAAGCCACGCTGTTCCGCAAAGTATTTTATACCGGCAGTAATGAGCGTGCAGCGGCCTATTCCGGCATCAACATCAACCGCATAAAACTGTGGGTCACGGTACTCACCTCAACGCTAGCAGGTGTAGCCGGCATTATTTATATGGCGCGGTTAGGCTCAGCTACCCCGACCTTTGGCGTAGGGATGGAATTGAACGTGATAGCGGCGGCGGTGATAGGCGGCGCAAGCCTGAAAGGCGGCACTGGCTCGATTCTGGGCGCGGTTTTAGGTGTCGCACTGCTCTCCATCGTGACCAGCTCACTGATCCTGATTAATGTTTCCGTCTACTGGCAGGACTTGATCAAAGGTTTAATTCTGCTGGCGGCGGTGTCGATTGACCACCTGCTGAATAAATATCGGGCAGCATAAGGACGCATCATCGATGGAATTCGCCAGCGAACATCCAGCATTTCACAGTGCACGCCAGATCTATCAGGTATTGGTGATGTATTACCTCGACGGCAAAAAGCAGTCGGAGATTGCGGTGGAAACCGGGTTGTCGGTCGCCAGCGTGAATCGCCTGATTCGTCAGGGCAAAGAGAGCGGCATGGTGGAAATCACTATTAAATCGCCCTGGCTGTCGGCCCACCAACTCGAAAGTGATCTGCAGCAATGGGGTCAACTGCAACAGGTGGTGGTGGCACCCAATGTCGCGCGCAGTGATGAGCAGAATTTACAGATGGTGGGCGCGGCGGCGGCGGATTATTTGCTATCACGTCTGAAAGATGGCGACGTTATTGCGATCACCGGTGGCAAAGGCGTGAGCGCTCTGGTGGAGGCACTGCATGCTTCGCGCAAATACGATGTTCAGGTCGTGCCTGCATTGGGTTGCGTGCAAGGAAAGCACTATACCGACGTGAATCATGTTGCCTCTGAAATGGCGGCTCGGCTTGGTGGCCATGCCTGGCAGATTCATGCCCCGCTCTTCACTGACTCTGCTGCTGAACGTGACATGTTGATGAGAATCAGTGCCGTAGACCGGGTGCTGGATAAAGCGCGTAACGCTACGCTGGCAGTGATCGGTCTTGGTTCAATTCACAGCGACAGTTCCAGCTACTACGATTTGAATCTGGCAGCTCGTCATGCATCCGCCAGCATCGAAACCAGTGGCGCACGCAGCGAACTGCTAGCCTGGTTACTCGATGCACAAGGCCAGCCCGCGCCGTTTGACGCCAATCAGCGGCTGGTTGGGCTGACCTTATCGGAGCTACAACGTATTCCCTTTTCTATGGCGGTGGTGGCCGGACGCGACAAAGTGGATCCCATCCACTGTGCGCTGCAAGGCCAGTGGCTAAAAGGCATGGTTACCGACGAATCCACCGCAGCAGGCGTACTCGAAATGGCCAAGAGCCGGGGAGCAATCCATGGAGAATAATGCAACACGCGAGCAGCGACTCAGCGCTTTACGACAACGCACCACGACACCAGTGCTGATTGTCGGTGGCGGCATCAACGGCATCAGCACCTTTCGCGAACTGGCATTGCAGGGTATTCCGGCGGTTCTGGTGGAAAAAGGTGACTGGTGCCAGGCGGCCAGCGGCGCGCTGTCTCGTATGATCCACGGCGGACTGCGCTATCTGGAAACCGGCGAGTTTACGCTGGTCAAAGAGTCGGTGATGGAGCGTGACCGGCTACTGAAAAACGCGGCGCACTATGTTTTTCCGCTGCGTACCACCGTCCCGATCGACAACCTTGGCGGCGGACTGCTCAATGCCACGCGGCGTTTTTTGCGTCTGAGCGACAAACCCACACGCCGCGGCGCTCTGCTGATCAAAACTGGCCTCAGTCTCTACGATGTCTACACCAGGCAGTACGGATCGATGCCCAAACATCAGGTGCGCGGTGAGGCAGCCACGCGCGACCGCTGGCCAGGATTTGCCCCCTGGGTGAAATACAGCGCCAGCTACTACGATGCGTGGATCAGTGCGCCAGAACGACTGGGTTATGAATTGATTGAAGATGCCGAGCGTGCTTGTCCGGAGGCACTGGCGCTGAATTATTTGCAACTGGTGAGCGCCGATGGCGAATCCGTTACGTTACAGGATGCACTCAGCGGTGAGCACTTTACTCTGCAGCCGCATGTATTGGTGAATGCCGGCGGCGCGTGGATAGATCAGCTCAATCAGCGTCTGGCGCCCACGGAACATTTCACCAAACTGATTGGCGGGACCAAGGGTTCGCATTTGATCATTGATCACCCCAAACTGTTACAGGTGCTCGATGGGGAAATGGTCTATTTCGAAAACCAGGAAGGCCGCGTCTGCATTATGTTTCCGTGGTTTGGCAAAGTGCTGCTCGGTTCCACGGATATCCGCGTGGACGATCCCGATAGCGTGGTGTGTGAAGAGCAGGAAAAAGCCTACATTCTTGAGTCGCTGCGCTTTGTTTTTCCTGACGTCTTGGTGCCGGAATCGTCGATTCTCTACACCTTTTGCGGTGTGCGTCCGCTTCCGGCCAGCAACGCCAAAGTTAACGGGCAAATCTCGCGCAATCACTCGCTGGTGCTGCTGCCGCCTGATGCCGCACATGCTTACAGCCTGCTATGTCTGGTTGGCGGCAAATGGACCACTTTCCGTCAATTTGGTGAAGAGGCCGCGGATCGGGTATTGCGTCTGATCGGAGAAAAGCGCCGAATATCGAGCGGCGATCTGCCCATCGGCGGTGGACGCGACTTCCCTGCACCTTCCGGACAAACCGCGTGGCTTGCCCAACTCGCGCATCTACATTCACTGCCCTTGTCCCGCGTATCGCAGTTAGTCCGCCGTTATGGCAGCCGCGCCCTGCCAATCCTGCAATTGATTCAGCAACAGGGGGAGCAGCCGCTGCAGCATCATGCGGGGTATAGCGCGCTGGAACTTCGTTACCTTATTGAGCATGAGCAGGTTCAACAACTTGAAGACCTGCTGGTGCGCCGCACGTCGCTGGCGATTTGCGGCGAATTGACGCCCTCACTGGTGGCCGAAATTGCTCAACTGATGGCGGATCTGCGCGGCTGGAACGCCACTCAACTGCAACACTATCTGCAAAGCAGTTGCGCCAGTCTGGCGCGACAGCACGGCCTGACCGATCTCAACCCCACTCTTTTCCAGGAGGAAACACGCCATGTTAGTCAGCAATAAAGTCCGCATGAATCGTCTGTTTCAACACGGTAAGTGCCTTGATGTGGCTATCGACCACGGTATTGCGAATGAGCCCGACTTTCTGATTGGGTTAGAGAACATCGAAGGTGTGATGGAGAACCTGATCGCCGCGCAGCCGGATGCCATTCAGGTGAATTACGGCCAGGCCGATCTGTTGCAGCAGGTCGCGGGACGAAAACCGGCGCTGGTGATGCGCACGGATGTCGGCAACGCCTATAACGCGGCGCGCCATCGCGAAATGTGGGCGGTGTTGCACAACCCGGATGAGCCAATCCTCGCCGCGTTGCAGATGGATGCGGCTGCGGTGGTGGTGAATCTCTATCTGATCCCTGATGAACCCGGCATCTTCCGCATGTGCGTGGAGAACATCGGCCGTCTGCGTCAGGCGTGCGATCGCTATGCGATGCCGCTGATGATCGAACCTCTGGTAATGGCGCCGGCAGGACAAGGCGCGGCTTACGGTTCGATCGGTGATGTTGAGAAAATCGTACCGCTGGTGCGTCTGGCGCGTGAACTCGGCGCCGACATCATCAAAGCCGATCCGACGGAGAAGGTGGAAGATTTTCACCGCGTAGTGGAAGCGGCGCGCTGTCCGACGCTGGTGCGCGGTGGCGGCAAAGGGGAACTGGCACCGGTGCTGGCCAAAAGCGCGGCGTTAATGGCGCAAGGTGCCAGCGGCATGGTGTACGGCCGGAACGTGTATCAACACGATAATCCGTCTCGCGTGGTGAAAGCGCTGATGGCGATCATCCACCAGGGCGCCAGCGGCCCGGACGCATTAGACATTTACCAGCAGGGTTGAGTTTTACCTGCACCGGCGCTTAAGCGGTGCGCCGTCTTCGTCTGAGAATCGGAGTCGGATATGAGTCAACTTCTCGGCATCGATGCCGGAAACACCATGATCAAAGCGGTACTGTTCGATCTCAGTGGCCGCGTACTGTCGGTTGCCGAATGTGCGGGAGAAACCTTCCAGCCGCAAGAAGGTTATGCGGAACGTCCGGTAGAAGATATCTGGCACGGGGTCAGCGTGGCCGTCACGCGCTGCCTGCAACAAGCGGGCAGCGCGGCGAATGAGGTTATTGCCGTGGGCGCGGCGGGTCACGGTAACGGTCTGTATGCACTCGATAAGCAGCAGCAGCCGTTGTTCGGCATTCAATCCATTGACCATCGTGCCATCGAAACCGTGCAGGGCCTGGAAGCCAGCGGTAACGATAAAGCCATCTATCAACTTTCGCTGCAGAAGCCCTGGCCCGCCGCCACGCCCGTGCTGATCAGCTGGATTAAACAGCATCAGCCCGATCGCTGGGCGCAGATCGGCCATTTGTTGTGTGCTAAAGATGTCATCGCCCATTTCCTCTGCGGGGCTATCAGCGCTGAGGTTTCCGATGCCGCCGGAGCCGGATTAATCGATTATCGACAGCGCAATTACAGCCACGAGTTGATGGCTCTGTATGGCATTGAAGAGGCGATTAACCTGCTGCCGCCTCTGCGCGAGTCTTGTGCGGTGGTCGGACACGTCACCACGCGCGCCGCGCAACTCACCGGATTACCGTCAGGTATTCCGGTGGTGGCCGGCATTTTTGATGTGGTGGCCAGCGCCATTGGTTCTGGCGTGGTGAAAACCGGAGAGGCTTCTATCGTCGCAGGAACCTGGAGCATCAATCAGGTGGTGGTCGATAAACCGGATTACCAGCGGCCCGTGTTTATGAATTCAATTATTGAAAATGATCGCTTTATGGCGATTGAAGCCAGCGCCACCTCGGCCGCCAATCTCGACTGGTTCCTGCGTGAGTTCGATGATGGACGCGCTGGCAACGGCGCGGCGCACAGCAGTGATACCGTGGCCCATGTTGAACCCAACCCGCAGTTGCCGCTCTATCATCCTTACCTCTATTCCGGTCGTAAATCTGAACCCGCAAAAGCGGGGTTTTATGGCTTGAGCGGCTGGCATACGCGCGCAGATATGCTGTTTGCGCTGTTTGAAGGCGTGACATTTGCCCATCGCGCACACATTGATCGCTTGCGCGCAGCAGGGATTCCGCTTACCCACGCGACCCTTTCTGGTGGCGCGGCGCGCAGCTGCATCTGGCCGCAAATGTTTGCTGATGTGTTGGGCGTTCCGATTCGCGTGGCTGAGTGCAAAGAGACTGGCGCGCTGGGTGCTGCGCTTTGTGCGGGCGTCGGCGTAGGTGTCTGGCCCGATCTGGCCACGGCGGCACAGCAAGCAGTACGCCTTAATCCCGGCGAGTTACAGCCACGCCCGGAACGCTTTGCGTTTCATGATGCACGTTATCGGGTGTTCAAAAGGCTGGAGCTGGCGATGAGCGAAATGTGGCATGAAGTCGGTTGAATTCACTGGTTATTTTTTTGCCAGGCGGTAATGTTGTGTTCTCGTCGAATTCAATAAGGATAGCGTCGTGCAGATCAATCAACTACCGTTTGGCATTACCGACTGGAGCACCCTCGAGACCGAAAAACATCCGGGCGACAGCGGGTTTGCGCTGTGGCGCACTCAGCGTTTTGGCGATATTCGTGTGCGCATGGTGGAGTATTCACCGGGTTATCTCGCCGATCACTGGTGCAGCAAAGGTCATATATTGCTGTGTCTGGAAGGCGAAATGATCACCGAACTGGAAGATGGCCGCACTTTTACCCTGACCCCGGGCGTGAGCTATCAGGTTGCCGATAATGCCGAAGCACACCGCTCTTCCACTGCACAGGGTGCAAAGTTATTTATTGTCGATTGACGTTTGAAGGGCTATGCGCTGTTTGAAAAGTGCCGGGAATGTTGCCCTGCAAATACGATGACGCCTTTCGAACCAGCCATTTGCGGTCGCGACATCTGTCATGCAATCAACTGTTATTTAATTAAATCCTTCGATATCTCCCTGTAAAACGCGGGCGCTGCCGTTCACGAACAGTGCCCGCCTCAGTATTACTTCGCCATAGCGTAAGCGGCGGTCAGATCGACGCGTTGCCAGAAGGATTGCTCGGCATTACCCGACAACGGATAACCGTTTGGCAAGGCGGTTTTCACCATCAGTTGACGAATCTGCGCATCAGACAGTTTAGGCAGCGCGGTTTTCAGCAGAATCTCCGCGCCCTGCGGCACCTGAATCGGCGTGTTTTTCACATTGGCTTTTGGCAGATTGTAGCTCAGCGTGAAACGATAGAATTGCTTCATATCCGGCGCGCGGTAAGGATCGTCCTTGCCGGTTGTGCGTGCGCATTCAGCCAGTGAAGTACCACACTCCTTCTCCAGCGCGGCACGCAGTTGATCGCGCGCCTCTTTGAACAGCACCTGATAGCGTGCATCGTTGAGGTAAGTCGCCACGTTGCGCTCTGCCACCATACGTGAACCCATCACGTCCAGCGGATAGTGCACGCCTAACACCAGACGCGAATATCCATAACGCGCACCACGGGTGACCAGTGCCTCAAAGCGTTCTGGCACCATTTCGGCCATCAGCAGCGCATCGGTATAACCGGTATTGGTGTGCCCGCTGGGGAACGATCCGCCGTCCGCGGTATAGCGCACATTGTCTTTCACCACCACATCATCGGGTACCAGATGGATGGTATTGCCTTCATGCAGGAACGGGCGCGGATAGTTAAAGTGTTTTTTGGCAGCGCTGGTGCTGACTTCACTGGCCTTAATCAGCGCAGCGGCTTTGCTCAGTTCGCCTTTGTCATAAGCCGCGATGAAGGCTTTACCCAGACGCGGACCCATGGCGTCAGACAGGAAATACAGCGAGCCGATTGCTTCCGCATCCTGCAACGCCTGATGACGCACGTTCTGCGTGGCATTCAGGTTGATATCAGTCACGGTGGCGCGGTTAGACGTCAATACGCTGTCTGGCAATGTGCTGAAACCTGATAACAGCGCGATGCCAGCCTGCTGATTTTGCTTCACGTTGAAATCATAGCCACTGCTTTTCAGCCAGGCTTTGTCTGCCTGCGTGCTGGTCTGTTTGGCTTTTTCCAGTTGCTCACGTTTCAGTGACGCACTGTCGCCTTGCAGCCAGGTGCGCTGAGCCTGCAACGACTGCTGCTCCAGCTGCGTATAGCCTGGGGTTGAACCGGTAGACGTTTGTGCTGCCAGTGCGGCCGCCTGCGGCAGTGTTGTCGCATGGGCCTGTTGAGCGAGCAGTAAAACCGTTGCAATCAGTGTATAGCGGGTTTTCATTATTTTCCCCTGTTATCAGAATATTACCTTGCCGGGGAAACACGCTAGCACCCTGTTATGACAGATTTATTTCATTTATCGGCACTCGTTAGAACAGTTTTGTACGCAAATTTGTGCGAGCGATCCACAGCCGCCGCCGTTGTCATTTTTGCACTGTGATTGCTGTACATAACAGTTTTGCTGACAGGACGAGAGGTCGCATTTCGCCGCCACCGGCGTCAGTTGCACCACGGGCGCTTTTCTTTGCGGTTGCCACTGGGTTTGCGCCATAGCACCCGCACTGAACAGCATCATCAACACCATTATCCACTTCATGGGAAATTCCTCGCGAAAAGGTTCTAAACAGTATGGCCTCTCCGCCGCCAAATGCCATGCTGGAACATTTGATTCACGATCGGGTTCCACCGCCCCATCGCCGTGCAAATGGTTGCTCGAAATCAGTGCAACTTACGCAACGCACATTTACTGATAACCCATAATAATCAATAAATTAAATAAATCACTGCAAAGAAAAACGAATGGTACAAAAGTTGCAAGGGTAATCAGGTAGACAAAGGAGACAGTGATGAAAGCGATTGTGATTGGAGCGGGCATTGGCGGCATGAGCGCGGCTATTGCGCTGGAGAAAGCAGGATTCGATACGGCCGTTTTTGAAGCGGTCAAAGAGATGAAGCCAGTCGGTGCGGCGATCTCGATCTGGCCCAACGGCGTCAAATGCCTGAACGCGCTTGGCATGAAACAGCAACTGCAGGCACTGGGCGGCAATATGGCGTTTATGGCCTATAACGATGCGCACAGTGGCAGCACCCTG
>NZ_CAJCKS010000087.1:0-21329 GCF_903970985.1 Pantoea sp. ME81
TGATGGCGTTAACGCATATGATGATTGGCTTGGTATGGAATGCGATATTGATTGGCGGCAGTCAGTATTTTGCGGCGCATCTGCGTCGCCCAACAGTGCTGAAAGTGATGGATCGTTTGACGGGCTGTGTGTTTATCGGTTTCGCCGCGAAGCTGGCGCTGTCGCGGCGTTAAGCATTACGGCTTGCGTGCCACCAGTACCGCGCGTAGCGGTGCTGGATAACCTTCAATGGTTTTGCTGCTGTCGTTAGGATCAAGGAACTCGGCCAGCGATTCGCTGGTCATCCAGCTGGTGCGACGTTGCTCTTCCACTGACGTCACCGCGTAATCCGCGATGCGCACATCGACAAAACCACACTTCTCCAGCCAGCCTTTCAGCGCTGCAGCAGACGGAATAAAGTAAACGTTGCGCATCTGCGCATAGCGTTCACCCGGCACCAGAACGGTGTTTTCATCGCCCTCAACGACCAGCGTTTCCAGCACCAGCTCTCCCTCGCTGACCAGCTGGTTTTTCAACTGCAATAAATGATCGAGCGGCGAGCGGCGATGATACAGCACACCCATGGAAAACACCGTGTCGAAAGCCTGCAAGGCGGGCAGTTGTTCGATGCCAAGTGGCAGCAGATGGGCGCGACGATCGTCCCCCAGCAGCTTACGCACCGCTTCGAACTGACACAGGAACAGTTGCATCGGATCGATGCCGACCACCAACTTCGCGCCCGCGCCAATCATGCGCCACATGTGATAACCGCTACCGCAGCCGACATCCAGCACCGTGCGATGGGTTAACGGCGAGATGTGCGGCAGTACGCGATCCCATTTCCAGTCCGAGCGCCATTCGGTATCAATCTCGGTGCCGTAAAGGGAATAAGGACCTTTGCGCCAGGGCATCAGGTTGCGCAACAGGTTTTCAATACCAAGACGTTGGCGATCGGTGAGATCGTCAGCCGTGGCCGTGACGCTGTTGACCAGATCCAGCGTTTGCGGGTTCAGCAGCGGCAAGTAATCCACTGACTTTTCCCAGTCGCGGAATTTACCGTGCAGATTCTCGCGCTGCCAGGCTGCGACTTGTGCGGGTAAAACTTCCAGCCAGCTCGCCAATGGGCCGGTGGCGATTTGCTGATAAAAACGGCCAAAATCAATCATTTCAACGCTACCAAAGAACCAAAGTTAAAGCACTGGAACCACAATTCCGCATGGGCAAATCCGGCAGTTTTCAGACGCGCTTTGTGCGCTTCTACACTGTCGGTGAGCATGACGTTTTCCAGCATGCTGCGTTTCTGGCTGATTTCCAGTTCGCTATAACCGTTAGCACGCTTGAAGTCGTGATGCATGTTGAACAGCAGTTCGCCCACTTCGCCATCTTCAAAGCTGAATTTTTCAGACAGCACCAGCGCACCGCCAGGGTTCAGGCCTTTAGCGATCTTTTTCAGCAGTTCCAGGCGCGCAGGCGGCTCAAGAAATTGCAGGGTAAGTTCAGCACCCCATCGAAGCGTTTTCAATGTGGATGTCCTGAATATCCGCTTCAATCACCTGCACCGGCGTATCTGCGCGGAAAGCGTCAATGTGACGGCGGCAACGCTCCACCATCGCCGGAGAGTTATCCACGGCAATAATCTGGCAGCCGGGCACATGAATATTGCGGCGCACAGAGAGCGTGGCGGCACCCAGCGAGCAGCCGAGATCGTAAACCTGGCTATCAGGCTTCACAAAGCGTTCTGCCAGCATGCCAATCATCGAAATGATGTTGGAATAACCCGGCACCGAGCGCTGAATCATATCGGGAAAGACTTCAGCCACGCGCTCGTCAAAGGTCCAGTCACCCAGCTTATCGATGGGCGCAGAGAATAGCGTATCGCGGTCAGACATAATGAAAAGTCCGGAGAGAGGAATCGGAAAGGGCGCTATTCTGTCAGAAAGTCCCGCAGGCTGCACCCGCTTTGAGTTTAGAACAAGCTGCTTTGTTGCGGCCAGTCGGGCAGATTGCGCAGCGAAGGCTCAAGCTGCAACAGTTGAGGCCACAGCGCCTGTAGTAAGGGAAACACCTCGCCCATATCCGGCGTATGGATAAACAGCATCGGATCGCTGTCCGTCTGCCACTCCGCCAGTTTATGTTGCCAAGGCAGGAACAGCGGCACGCTCTCATCCACGCTATCGCTACCGATAAAGCGCACCATTGGTTGCGAACCGCTGCGCACAGCATGCGGTGGCACGCGCGGTTTTTTCGCCCGGGCGTCCACGGCGGCGGCGCTTTGCGAAGTCGAGGCGTGCACCGGACGGCTATCGAGGATCACGCGATTCACGCCGCGTTCCAGCAGGCCACGGTTGAACGCGCGCTCAGCCCCGCCTTTGGCAAAAAACTGCTCGTGGCGCACTTCAACGCCATAACTAAACCCGCGCGGCAGGCTATCGAGGAACAGCCACAAGTCTTTCAGTTGCGCGGGTGAGAAGGCCGCCGGCAGTTGCAGCCAATACTGCCCGATGCGCTGGCTCAACGGATTGAGCAAGCGGAAGAATTCGTTCAGCAGTTCATCGCAGTTCCGAAGCGCGGCTTTGTGGCTGATGCTGTTGGGAAATTTAAAGCAGAAGCGAAAGTCATCGTGCGTCATATCGCGCCAGCGCATCACTGCTTCCGGCGAGGGCAGCGCATACAGCGTGGTGTTGCCTTCCACGCAGTCAAACAGCTGGGCGTAATCCGCCAGGGTTTCCAGACCATACTGCTTCCAGCGGGGATGCTGCCATTGCGGTAATCCAATGCGAAGTGTCAAACGCGGCTCCTGATCCTTTTACGGGCGGGAATAGGCCGGGTAATGTACCCTGTTTTGGTGTCGGCAGGAAAATCCGCGCGATAAACCGCAATGTTTTGCCCGCTTTGATCTGGCTCTACTTATCCTGCCTGGGTTTTTCCATTATAATAGCCGCCTTTTTTGCGACAGCATCTCAGAAGGTTACGCGGCCTGATGCTGTCTGGCAGCAGCGGCGAAGTTAAAAGGATACGTTATGCGTACAGAATATTGCGGACAGCTCAATCTGTCTCACGTGGGTCAGCAAGTCACTCTCTGCGGTTGGGTTAACCGCCGTCGCGATCTGGGCAGCCTGATTTTTATCGATATGCGCGACCGTGAAGGTATCGCTCAGGTATTCTTCGACGCCGATCATCAGGACGCTTTCCAGCTGGCCTCTGAACTGCGTAACGAATTCTGCATCCAGATCACCGGTACCGTGCGTGCGCGTGACGAGAAGAACCGCAATAGCGATATGGCCACCGGCGACATTGAAGTGTTTGCTCACGCGCTGAACATCATCAACCGCGCTGAACCTTTGCCGCTGGACTCTAACCAGACCAACAGCGAAGAAGCGCGTCTGACCTATCGCTATCTGGACCTGCGTCGTCCGGAAATGGCGCAGCGTCTGAAAACCCGTGCGAAAATCACCAGCTTCGTGCGTCGCTTTATGGATAACGAGGGCTTCCTCGATATCGAAACCCCGATGCTGACCAAAGCCACGCCAGAAGGTGCGCGTGACTACCTGGTGCCAAGCCGTGTGCATAAAGGCAAATTCTACGCACTGCCGCAGTCACCGCAGCTGTTCAAACAGCTGCTGATGATGTCTGGTTTTGACCGCTACTATCAAATCGTGAAGTGCTTCCGTGATGAGGACTTGCGTGCTGACCGTCAGCCAGAATTTACTCAGATCGATGTGGAAACCTCTTTCATGACCGCCGAGCAGGTGCGTGAAAAGATGGAGCGTCTGATTCGTGAACTGTGGATCGACGTGAAAGGCGTGGATCTCGGTGACTTCCCGCAAATGACTTTTGCTGAAGCTATGAACCGTTACGGTTCTGACAAACCCGATCTGCGCAACCCAATGGAGCTGGTGGACGTGGCTGACCTGCTGAAAAGCGTGGAATTCCAGGTGTTCGCTGGCCCGGCTAACGATCCGAAAGGTCGTGTTGCCGCGCTGCGTGTGCCGGGTGGTGCAGCGCTGACGCGTAAGCAGATTGATGAGTACACCAAATTTGTTGAGATCTATGGCGCCAAAGGTTTGGCGTGGATGAAGATCAACGAGCGTGCAAAAGGCTTCGAGGGTGTACAGAGCCCGGTGGCGAAGTTCCTGACGCCTGAAATCGTTGAAGCGATTCTGAACCGCACCACTGCGCAAGATGGCGATCTGATCTTCTTCGGTGCTGACCGTGCCAAAATCGTCACTGATGCGCTGGGTGCACTGCGTCTGAAAGTGGGCCGTGATCTGAAGATTACTGACGAAAGCATGTGGGCACCGCTGTGGGTCATCGACTTCCCAATGTTTGAAGCGGATGAAGAGGGCGGTCTGGCTGCGATGCACCACCCGTTCACCTCGCCTAAAGAACTGACGGCTGAACAGCTGGCGGTCGACCCGACGCAGGCCGTGGCGAACGCTTACGATATGGTGATCAATGGCTACGAAGTGGGTGGCGGTTCCGTGCGTATCCACAACGGTAACATGCAGCAGACCGTATTCAGCATTCTCGGTATTACCGAAGAAGAGCAGCGCGAGAAGTTTGGCTTCCTGCTGGATGCCCTGAAATACGGCACACCACCGCACGCGGGCCTGGCCTTTGGTCTGGACCGTCTGACGATGCTGCTGACCGGCACCGACAACATCCGTGATGTTATCGCGTTCCCGAAAACCACCGCAGCGGCGTGCCTGATGACCGAAGCGCCAAGCGAAGCCAACCCGGCGGCGCTGCTGGATCTCGGCATTCTGGTGGCTCCGAAGAAAGAAAAGTCAGAGAACAAGTAATGGGCTATAAACATCCGGTTTCAGTGCTGGTGGTGATTTTTGCGCGAGATACTGGCCGGGTGTTAATGCTGCAGCGACGGGATGATGAAAGTTTCTGGCAATCCGTAACGGGCAGCCTCGAAGCGGGTGAGAGCCCGCGTCAGGCGGCACAGCGCGAAGTGTCAGAAGAGCTGGGTATCGACGTTGCGGGCGAACAGCTGGTGCTGGACGATTGCCACAAACACATTGAGTTTGAAATCTTCCCGCACTATCGCCATCGCTACGCACCTGGCATCACGCACAACCGCGAACATTGGTTCCGGCTGGCACTTCCGCAAGAGCGCGATCTCCTACTTACGGAGCATCTCGCCGCGCGCTGGCTCGATCCTGCCGCAGCCGCAGCCCTGACCAAGTCCTGGAGTAATCGCCAGGCAATCGAAGAATTTACCTGAATGCCCGCCGCCGCGCGTTTTTCAGGCGACGATTAAGGTAGATTCCACGAATTCGACGAAGCGCATTTCCTTCGTGTTTAAATCCGGTGCCAGACATTTATCTCGCACCGCTAAAATTGAACAGATGGCGTAATCGGCACAGATTGTCAGTTCTACGCCGCCCAATATTGAACAGTCAGGCGTTATCGGCGCAGCAAGGTTGTTCACCGCCAGCGCGCAGCAACCGGAGCGTACTTTTGTACGTGAGGATTGCGAGCACTGCCGGGGGACAAGATTGCAAGTGAGATAGCCTGCACCCTGTTAAAGATCGGAGAAATAGTAAAGATGGCTGGACACAGTAAGTGGGCAAATACCAAGCACCGCAAGGCGGCGCAGGACGCTAAGCGCGGTAAAATCTTCACCAAGATCATCCGTGAGCTGGTGACCGCAGCGAAACTGGGCGGCGGCGATGCCGGATCGAACCCGCGTCTGCGCGCAGCAATGGACAAAGCCCTGTCCAACAACATGACCCGTGACACCATGAACCGTGCGATTGCACGCGGCGTGGGCGGCGAAGATGATTCCAACATGGAAACCATCATCTATGAAGGTTACGGTCCAGGCGGCTCAGCGGTGATGATCGAGTGTCTGAGTGACAACCGTAACCGTACCGTGGGCGAAGTGCGTCACGCCTTCACCAAAACCGGTGGCAACCTCGGCACCGACGGTTCCGTTTCTTACCTGTTCAGCAAAAAGGGTGTGATCTCCTTTGCGCCAGGCCAGGATGAAGATGCGGTCATGGAAGCGGCGCTGGAAGCCGGTGCGGAAGACGTGGTGAGCTACGACGACGGTGCGATTGATGTGTTTACCGCGTGGGAAGAGCTGGGTGCGGTGCGTGATGCGCTGGAAGCCGGTGGCCTGAAGGCGGATACCGCTGAAGTCTCAATGATCCCTTCCACCAAAGCGGAAATGGATGCGGAAACCGCACCGAAACTGCTGCGTCTGATCGACATGCTGGAAGACTGCGACGATGTGCAGGAAGTTTATCATAATGGTGAAATTTCTGATGAGGTCGCGGAAACGCTGTAATGGCGTTTTCCATTAACCTAACAGCCGGAGGCGCGTAGTGGCGATCATTCTCGGGATTGACCCCGGCTCGCGCGTCACCGGTTACGGTGTGATTCGTCAGGTTGGCCGCCAGCTCAGCTATCTGGGCAGCGGCTGCATCCGCACCAACGTCACCGATCTACCCTCTCGCCTCAAATTGATTTACGCCGGGGTGACAGAAATCGTCACCCAATTCTCGCCAGACTATTTTGCTATCGAGCAGGTATTTATGGCGAAGAATGCGGACTCAGCGCTTAAGCTGGGCCAGGCGCGTGGCGCAGCGATTGTCGCGGCGGTGAATCTCGATTTGCCGGTGTTCGAATATGCAGCACGTCAGGTCAAACAAACGGTAACCGGCACCGGTGGGGCAGAAAAAAGTCAGGTTCAGCACATGGTGCGCACCTTGCTGAAACTGCCCGCTAACCCACAAGCTGATGCCGCTGATGCGCTGGCGATTGCCATCACCCATTGTCACCTGAGCCAAAACACCACGCGATTGAGTGACGCTAAGCTGGTGATGACGCGTGGGCGATTGCGGTCCGGCTGACGAAAACCCAAACATTGAAGGCTGGATATTGATCCAGCCTTTTTTATGATATAAATACCCGTCATATTTCCACTGGCTGGTGCGCGAGCTACCCTTGTTCACCTGAATCACTGACCTCAGTGCGTTCATCGTCATGCGCTCGCTTGCCGCTTTAACGTCAGCGGAAATCAATCAGGTATTTTTAGGATTACATAAGGAACTGCTCAGGTGATTGGTCGCTTACGAGGCAATATTCTGGAAAAACAGCCGCCGCTGGTGTTGATTGAGGCGCACGGTGTGGGTTATGAAGTGCACATGCCAATGACCTGCTTCTACGAGCTGCCGGAGATCAATCAGGAAGCGATTATCTTCACCCAGTTTGTGGTGCGTGAAGATGCGCAGCTGCTGTTCGGCTTCAACAACAAACAAGAGCGTGCGCTGTTCCGTGAGCTGGTGAAAGTGAATGGCGTGGGGCCAAAGCTGGCACTGGCAATCCTTTCTGGCATGTCAGCACAACAGTTTGTGACCGCCGTTGAGCGTGAAGAGATCGCGTCATTGATCAAGTTGCCTGGCGTCGGCAAGAAAACCGCCGAGCGTCTGGTGGTGGAGATGAAAGACCGCTTTAAAGGCATGCACGGCGATCTGTTTGGCAGTGATTCGACCTTCACATTGACCACGCCGTCTGAAGCGCCAGCCGCGAATGACGCTGAAGCTGAAGCGGTCGCTGCACTGGTGGCGCTGGGTTATAAACCGCAAGAAGCCAGCCGCATGATCAGTAAAGTCGGCAAACCTGATGCGGATTGCGAAACGCTGATCCGTGAAGCTCTGCGCGCAGCTATTTGAGGTAATGCATGATTGAAGCCGATCGCCTGGTCTCGGGCGTCTCTATAAATGAAGAAGAGAGCCTCGACCGTGCCATTCGTCCTAAGCTCCTGGCGGAATACGTGGGGCAACCGCAGGTGCGCGAGCAGATGGAGATTTTCATCAAAGCAGCGCAACTGCGTGGCGATGCGCTGGACCATCTGCTGATTTTCGGCCCGCCGGGATTAGGTAAAACCACGCTGGCTAACATTGTGGCGAATGAGATGGGCGTGAATTTACGTACCACTTCTGGTCCGGTGCTGGAGAAGGCAGGCGATCTGGCTGCGATGCTGACCAACCTCGAACCTCATGACGTGCTGTTTATCGATGAGATCCACCGCTTATCACCGGTGGTGGAAGAGGTACTCTATCCGGCGATGGAAGACTATCAGCTGGATATTATGATTGGCGAAGGCCCAGCGGCGCGCTCAATCAAACTTGATTTGCCCCCCTTTACCCTGATTGGCGCCACCACGCGCGCGGGCTCGCTGACCTCGCCGCTGCGCGATCGCTTTGGTATTGTGCAACGCCTTGAATTTTACAACGTACCGGATCTGCAACACATCGTCAGCCGCAGTGCAGCGTGCTTAGGATTGGCATTGAGTGAAGAGGGCGCGTTAGAAGTGGCGCGCCGTGCCCGCGGTACACCTCGCATCGCCAACCGTTTATTGCGTCGCGTACGCGATTACGCTGAAGTTCGCGCCAACGGTGTGATGAGTGGTGAAGTCTCTGCCAGCGCACTCGATATGCTCAACGTCGATAATCAGGGTTTCGATTACATGGACCGCAAGCTGTTGCTGGCGATCATCGATAAGTTCTCGGGTGGTCCGGTGGGGTTGGATAACCTGGCGGCGGCGATTGGTGAAGAACGGGAAACCATTGAAGATGTGATTGAACCCTTCCTGATTCAACAAGGATTCATTCAGCGCACGCCGCGCGGCCGTCTGGCCACGCAGCATGCCTACAAGCATTTCGGCATCAGCCGCGACGAGTAATGCTGGCGTTCGTCCGGCTGCGCGATTTCACGATCGGGCATTCGCTAAGGGGCCATTAATGGCCCCTTTATTACGCCGCCGGCTTTTTCGCCATACTAAAGATGAACAGCACAGCGGCGCACAGCACCACGGAAGGGCCGGCGGGTGTATCGTAAGTGGCGGAGAACGTCAGTCCGCCGGTGACCGCCAGAATACCGATAATCACCGCAAAACCGGCCATCTGTTCCGGTGAACGGGAGAAACGACGTGCGGTGGCAGCGGGAATAATCAACAGTGAGGTGATAATCAGTGCACCGACAAACTTCATTGCCACACCAATGGTCAAGGCGGTGACCAGCATCAGCATCAGGCGCGTGCGTTGAATGTTGACGCCATCCACTTGAGCTAACTCCGGGCTGATGGTCATCGACAGCAGTGAGCGCCACTGCCATGCCATCACCGCCAGTACAATGGCCACGCCAGCGCCCATCATCCACAAATCATCCGGTGTCACCGCCAGCAGATCGCCAAACAGATACGCCATTAAATCGACACGTACACCCTGCATCAGGCTGACTACCACCAAACCCAGCGACAGCGCGCTGTGAGCCATAATACCGAGTAACGTATCAATGGCCAGATGCGGACGACGCTCCAGCCACACTAATCCCAGAGCCAGAAATACAGTCACCAGAATCACTGCATAATAGGGATTCACATTGAGCAGCAGACCAAAGGCCACGCCGAGCAGCGAAGCGTGCGCGAGAGTATCGCCGAAATAAGACATGCGGCGCCAGACCACAAACGAGCCAAGCGGACCCGCCGCCAGCGCCAGCAGTACACCACCGAGCCAGCCGGGTAATAACAGTTCAATCATGACGGACCATTTCCTTTGCGCAGCACAATGCGTCCCTGTAAATCGTGACGGTGATTGTGATGATGGCGATAGATAGCCAATTGCTGCGCGCCGCGTGGGCCGAACATGGCGATAAATTCTGGATGCTGTGACACCGCTTCCGGTGTGCCGGAACAGCAGATGTGATGGTTGAGGCACAATACCTCGTCGGTTTTTGCCATCACCAGATGCAGATCGTGTGAAACCATCAGCACGCCACAGTTGAGCTCCTGACGAAGTTGATCGATCAAATCGTAGAGCGCCACTTGCCCATTTACGTCAACGCCTTGCGTAGGTTCATCTAACACCAGTAACTGGGGTTGATTGAGCAGGGCACGCGCCAGCAGTACGCGCTGGGTTTCACCACCTGAGAGTTTTTGCAGGGGGGCATTCAGCAGATGGCCCGCCTGCACGCGTTTCAAAGCCGGGAGAATAGCATCTCGCTTGCTGCCACGCGTCAGACGCATAAAACGTTCAACGGTGATCGGCAGTGTCGGGTCGATGTGCAATTTCTGTGGCACGTAGCCGATGCGTAACCCGGGCGCGCGTTTGACCGTGCCACCCGTGGGCGCGAGAAGGCCCAGCACCGTCCGGACCAGCGTCGATTTGCCCGCGCCGTTCGGCCCAAGCAGCGTAAGTATTTTCCCTGGCTCCAGTGTCAGGCTAATACCTGCTAGCACAGGGCGCTGGGAAAACTTGACGGAGATGTTTTCAAGTGTAACAAGTGACGACATATTATTTACGGGTTGCATTGAATTTCGAATGTTATAATATCACATTCCATCAACAGGTCACGATGGAATGACGCATTATGTTACACATTAAGCAGCGCTTCGCTTTCACTCTTCCTGCTGCGGCTCTCGCCGCCGCCTGCGCGATGCCCGCGCACTCAGCCGTAGTGGCTTCAATCAAACCGATCGGATTTATCGCAGCGGCCATTGCCGATGGCGTGACGCCAGTGGAAGTGCTGTTGCCCGATGGCGCTTCAGAGCACGATTATGCTTTACGTCCCTCTGATGTAAAACGTATTAAAAACGCGGACTTAGTGGTATGGGTTGGACCAGAAATGGAGGCGTTTCTGACCAAGTCAGCGGCAGAGTTACCTGAGGCTAAAAATCTCGAAATAGCGGCGATGCCAGGGGTGAAACCGCTACTGATTCGTGGTGGTGAAGACGAGGACGAACATGAGCACGGTCACGATCATGAGCATGACTCAGATAAGTCTGATGACCAGGAGCCGTCTCATACACACCACCACCATGGTGAGTTTAATATGCACCTGTGGATGTCACCTGAGATTGCGCGACAATCTGCGGTTGCAATCCACGGAAAATTATTGGAACTTATGCCGCAAAGCAGAGCCAAACTTGACGCGAACCTGCAGCAGTTTGAAGCAGAATTAGCAGATGCGGATAAGCATATTGGCGCGCAGCTTGCCCCCGTTAAGAGTAAGGGTTATTTCGTTTTTCACGATGCGTACAGCTACTTTGAAAAACACTACGGTTTGTCTCCTGCTGGACATTTTACCGTCAACCCTGAGATCCAACCGGGCGCCCAGCGTTTACATCAAATACGAACACAGTTGGTTGAGCAAAAAGCCGTATGCGTTTTTGCTGAACCACAATTCAGGCCGGCCGTCATCGATGCCGTGTCACGCGGAACCAACGTGCGCAAAGGCACACTTGACCCGCTGGGCATGGGAATCAGCTTAACCAAAGACAGCTATGTGAAATTCCTCTCACAGTTGTCGAGCCAGTATGCGAGCTGCCTGAATGGAGCATAGAGGAATAAGTAAAAGTGCAGCAGATAGCCCGCTCTGTCGCCCTCGCATTTAATAATTTGCCGCGTCCCCACCGCGTTATGCTGGGTTCATTAACCGTTATCACGTTGGCCGTCGCTGTCTGGCGGCCTTACGTTTACCATCCCCATGATGTTGCCCCCATCGTGAAAGACATCACGCTGGACAAAAACGAACTGCGCACGCTGTTACCCGAAGCCAGTGAGCCGATTGATCAGACCACGGTTGAACCGGAAGAAGAGATTCCGGCCGATGACATCGATAAAGATGTGCAGGACAACCCGAATCAACACGATTACACCGTTTCCTCTGGCGATACCCTGAGCAGCGCACTGAATCAGTACGGTATTGATCTCAGTGATATCAATGCGTTAGTCAATAGCGATAAAGACTTCCGTAACCTGCGCGTCGGCCAGCAACTCAGTTGGACGTTGGATGCGGATGGTCAACTGCAAAACTTTACCTGGGAAGTGGATCGCCGCGAAACCCGCACTTACGAGCGCCAGCCGAATGGCAGCTTTAAGATGCAGCAGGAGATGCAAAAGGGCGAGTGGCAAAATAGTGTGCTGAAAGGTGAAGTGCGTGGCAGCTTTGGTGCAAGCGCCCAGCGTGCCGGCTTGACCAGTGCTGAAACCAGCAATGTTATCAAAGCCATGCAGTGGCAGATGGATTTCCGCAAACTGCGCGCCGGTGACGATTTTAGCGTGCTGATGTCCCGCGAGATGCTGGATGGCAAAAGTGCGCAGAGCCAGCTGCTTGGCGTGCGTCTGCGTACCGGTGGCAAAGATTACTACGCGTTCCGCGCGGAAGATGGCAAATTCTACGATCGCAACGGCTCAGGCCTTGCCCGTGGTTTTATGCGCTTCCCGACGGTGAAACAGTATCGCGTTTCCTCCAACTTTAATCCGCGCCGTCTTAACCCGGTAACGGGCCGCATCGCACCACATAAGGGTGTCGATTTCGCGCTGCCGATCGGTACACCGGTATTGGCCGTGGGTGATGGTGAAGTGGTGATGGTCAAAAATGGCGGGGCGGCGGGTAACTACGTGGCCATTCGTCACGGTCGTCAGTATATGACCCGTTATATGCACCTGAGTAAGGCGCTGGTGAAACCAGGACAGAAAGTGAAGCGCGGTGACCGTATTGCGCTGTCAGGCAACACAGGGCGTTCTACGGGGCCACATCTGCATTACGAAGTGTGGATCAACAATCAGGCCGTCAATCCACTCACGGCGAAACTGCCGCGTATGGAAGGGCTGACTGGTAAAGATCGCAGCAACTATCTGGCGGACGTGAAGAGTTATCTGCCACAGCTGGCACTGAAATAACCCATTTCTGTAGCCAATAGTGAAAAAACCGACGAATTATTCGTCGGTTTTTTGCTATCTGACGCATGATGATTGCAAAATTAACTACCGTCACTATCATTGTCCCGTCATTGTCAGAGGCGAGTGCATGGAAACCCGAAAGAAAAATAACAGTGAATTTATTCCCGTTTTTCAACGTTCTTTTTTAAAACCGAAATACTGGGGCAATTGGCTGGCGATTGGTGCGCTGGCGGGTATGGCAATGCTGCCTGCCAAAGTCCGCGATCCGATTTTGGGTGGATTGGGGCGGTTTGCCGGTAAGCTGGCAAAAAGTGCGCGTCGTCGTGCGTTGATCAATCTCTATTATTGCCTGCCGGAGTTAAGCGAAGCACAGCGCGAAGAGATTGCTGATCGTATGTTTGCCACCGCGCCACAGGCGATGGTGATGATGGCTGAGTTGGGGATGCGCGATCCGGCTCGTGTGCGCCAACGCGTTGACTGGCACGGCCGTGAAATTATCGAAGCCCTGCAGGCCAACAATGAGAACGTGATTTTTCTGGTGCCGCACGGTTGGGCCGTGGATATCCCGGCGATGCTGCTGGCGTCAGAGGGCCAGATGATGGCGGCCATGTTCCATAATCAGAGCGATCCGCTGCTGGATTATGTGTGGAACACCGTACGCCGTCGCTTTGGTGGCCGCATGCATGCACGTAATGACGGCATTAAGCCATTTATCGCCTCGGTGCGTCAGGGCTATTACGGTTACTATCTGCCGGACCAGGATCACGGCCCGGAGCACAGTGAATTTGTGGATTTCTTTGCCACCTATAAAGCAACACTGCCAGCGGTCGGCCGATTGATGAAAGTGTGTCGAGCGCGCGTGGTGCCACTGTTTCCGGTGTACAACAGCGAGACCCATCGTCTGGAAATCTATGTGCGTCCGCCGATGGACGATTTGCTGGATGCCGACGATAACACCCTGGCGCGGCGAATGAATGAGGAAGTTGAGATATTTGTGCGGCCGCATCCAGAGCAATACACCTGGATTTTAAAGCTGCTGAAAACGCGTAAAGAAGGGGATATTGAACCTTATGCGCGTAAGGAGCTTTATCCTCGCAAGAAATAACGAAGGGGCCGATTGGCCCCTTTGATTATTCTACCGCTTCAACGTGGCTGCGTCGGATACGTTCACGCAGGAACAGTGTGACCAGGCCAAACCACAGCACACCCGCCGCAAAGTTGATGCCGCTGAACCATGGCGTGCCACCACTGAAGTAGCCTGCTTTCGCCAGTTCAATCCCGATGGCCAATGTCAGAATACTGATCATTCCCAGCATGGCTGCCACGCTGCCTTTACCTTCGCTGCTGGAATACAGCGTCAGACGATACAGACCGGCGTTGACCATGCCCGCACCAAAGGCATACAGACTTAATCCTGCGGTCAGCAACAGGTAGGTATGGCTGTCGAGCAGGTTAGCCAGCAACGAGATGCTTAAACCCAGCAGAATCGGCCACGCCGCGAATTTGACCGGCTGCTCGATGGGAACGCGACCCGCCAGTTTACCCAGCGTCAGGTTGCCAGCGATCATGGCAAGGAACACTGGCAGTTGCAGCAACGCATACTCCATGCGCGATAAGCCCTCGTCATGCATCAGAATCACGGGTGACAGGGCAACCCAGGTTAGAATCGGAATAAACACCAGGCCAATAGCGAAAGATCCATACATCACCTGACGATCGCGAGCCAGACGGCCATAGGCGCGCGCCAGATTCGGCAGGGCAATGGAGTGGCTACGATCGCCAGCGGTTTCCGGCATGATGCGCCACAGCACCACAAAGGCCACCACGCTACAAATCGCAAACAGCCAGAACATGCTGCGCCATTCACCCACGGTTAACCAGGCGGCACCCGCCAGCGGACCGGCCAGCGGGGCTAAGAGGGCCACGTTGGCCATTAGCGCCATCATGCGCACCGCTAAAGCCTCATCAAACGCCTCCTGCACGGCGGCGTAACTGACTGCACCGATAAAGCACAGGCTGATGCCCTGGATAAAGCGCAGGGTGACAAACTGTTCGATGTTCGTGACCCAGGTGGTCAGAATGCAGGCCGCAGCAAAGAACAAAATGCCGAACAGCAGGACTGGACGGCGACCATATTTGTCCGAGAGCGGGCCGAGCAGCCACTGCAGCACCACGCCGCCCATCAGATAAGCAGTAAGAGAAGTCGACACCCATTCCGGGCCGACGTTGAATTCAGAAGTGACCAGCAGCATGCCGGGCTGAATCATGTCATGGGCGATGTAAGTCGCGAACTCAAACAACACCAGCGCGAGCGGGAACAGCAGCACCCGTCCGGTGAGTTGGGTAATCGGTTGATAGCGGGCCATCTGGCCTCCTTGTCAGAAAAAATAAAAACGCGACTGCCAGGCAGTCGCGTTTATCCATGTTGTTACAGCCGCTGTGAGTGGTGCGTGAGCGTTTAGTCTACGCGCAGAACACGGCTGGTGTTGGTGGTGCCGGTGGTTGCCATCACGTCGCCCTGGGTGACAATCACCAGGTCGCCCGAGACGAGGAAACCTTTGTCGCGCAGCAGGTTCACTGCATCATGCGCGGCGGCTACACCATCATTGTTGCTGTCGAAGTAAACCGGCGTCACGCCGCGATACAGCGCAGTCAGGTTCAATGTACGTTCGTGACGTGACATAGCGAAGATCGGCAGGCCAGAAGTGATACGTGACGTCATCAGCGCAGTACGGCCCGATTCGGTCATGGTGATGATGGCAGAAACCCCCTGCAGGTGGTTGGCTGCATACATCGCGGACATCGCAATCGCTTCTTCCACGTTGTCGAACTGCACTTCAAGACGGTGCTTAGACACGTTGACGCTTGGGATTTTTTCCGCACCGAGACACACTTTCGCCATCGCAGACACGGTCTCCGCTGGATACTGACCGGCAGCGGTTTCTGCTGACAGCATCACGGCATCGGTACCATCCAGCACGGCGTTCGCCACGTCCATCACTTCAGCGCGGGTTGGCATCGGGTTGGTGATCATCGACTCCATCATCTGCGTGGCGGTGATGATGGTACGGTTCAGCTGACGCGCACGACGAATCAACGCCTTCTGGATCCCTACCAGTTCTGGATCGCCAATTTCAACGCCGAGGTCGCCACGCGCGACCATCACCACGTCAGAGGCGAGAATGATATCATCCATCGCTTCCTGAGACGCAACGGCTTCTGCACGTTCGACTTTGGCCACCAGTTTGGCATCACAACCTGCATCGCGCGCCAGGCGGCGAGCGTAGTTCATGTCTTCACCATTTCGCGGGAATGACACGGCCAGGTAATCCACGCCGATTTTCGCGGCGGTAATGATATCGACTTTATCTTTCTCCGTCAGCGCTTCGGCAGACAAACCGCCGCCGAGTTTATTGATGCCTTTATTGTTGGAGAGCGGGCCGCCGACGGTGACTTCGGTGAAAACTTTTACACCCTGAACTTCCAGCACCTTCAACTGTACACGACCATCATCCAGCAGCAGGATGTCGCCCGGCACCACGTCTTCTGGCAGACCTTTGTAGTCGATACCGACTTTCTCTTTATCACCTTCGCCTTTGCCCATATCCGCATCCAGCAGGAAGCGATCGCCGACATTCAGGAAGACTTTGCCTTCTTTGAAGGTGGAAACACGAATTTTTGGACCTTGCAGGTCGCCCAGAATCGCCACGTGACGGCCAAGCTTAGCGGCAATCTCACGCACCTTGTTGGCGCGCATCTGGTGGTCTTCCGGGGTGCCGTGGGAGAAATTGAGTCGCACCACGTTCGCGCCCGCCGCGATGATTTTTTCGAGGTTATTGTCGCGATCGGTGGCTGGGCCGAGGGTAGTTACGATCTTGGTTCTTCTGAGACGTCTTGACATGAAGGACTCCGTTGACAAAGGTTCGTGTCACTCTCAAGGGGACACGGTGTAATCGCATATTCTATATGATCGATGGGCTGTGATTCGACTCACATTGTGAATGTGATGTTAATTATTTTACAGCGCCCGCTTTTCCAGGCGTGAATCCTTAAGCGCTTCTTTCACCCGTTTCAGATTTTCGCGGAAAGCCGCGCCACGCTCAAGGGTAAAACCTGTCGCCAAAACATCAACCACGGTTAATTGCGCAAGGCGGGAAACCATCGGCAGGTAGATATCCGTATCTTCAGGTACATCGAGCGTCAGTGCGAGGGTTGCTTCTGCCGCAAGGGGTGAACCCGGAGAGGTGATAGCCAGTACTGTGGAAGCGTTTACACGCGCCAGGCGAGCCAGTTCTATCATATTTTTGGTTCGACCAGTATGTGATATGAGAACAAAAACGTCATTTGGTCCACTATTTATGCAACTCATGCGCTGGATCACAATATCCTCTGACCAGATGACCGGCAGATTAAAGCGCAGGAATTTATTGGTCGCGTCGTGCGCCACAACCGCAGAGGCGCCGAGACCAAAAAAGGCGATTTTTTGTGCCTGAGTCAGGGCTAGAACCGCTTGATCAATGACCTGAAGATCCAGCTGTTGGCGCACATGGCTTAAGCCGGCGAGGGCGGAATCAAAAATCTTGTGGCTGTAACTTTCAACACTGTCATTTTCTTCCACATCGCGACTGACCCAGTTCGGACCTTTTGCCAGACTCTGTGCCAGTCGTAACTTGAAATCGGGGAAGCCACGCGTACCCATACGATGACAAAAGCGATTGACGGTCGGTTCGCTGACGTCGGCGGCACGGGCCAGGGTGGCGATGCTGGAGTGCATAGCCTGCTGCGGAGCGGCCAGAATCTGTTCTGCCACTTTCCGTTCTGATTTGCTCAGCGCGTTAAGTTGCGCCTGAATATGTTCCAGCATGTCGTTAACCCGATGCGTCTCAATCACTTTCGTCGCGTTCATCACCTGATAAAACGCTGCCAATTCACAACAATATACCGTGTAATACACCCTCGCACGCAGCAGCGGACAAATGTAAGCGCGTTTTTTTTGTCATACTTTGATCGTTGCCGGGTTTTATCCCGACAAACATCGAAACAGAAAAAGCGCGAAAAGCGCACACCACAACACACCTTTGTTCGCCATCATGTTCAAAGTAATGGCTAATGCCACACCGCGTCTGGGTTGTTCCGATGCGGGGAAAAAAGTACATTGTGCTGTAAGAAAATTACAATAAGGACCTGGGATGATGAGGACGCTCAAACCGGGTATATCCTGCAACGAGGAGAGGAAAATGGCGGTAACACAAACAGCCCAGGCATGCGATCTGGTTATTTTCGGTGCCAAAGGCGATCTTGCTCGCCGGAAACTGTTGCCTTCACTGTATCAGCTGGAGAAAGCCGGTCAGATTCACGACACCACACGCATCATCGGCGTGGGGCGCGCGGAGTGGGACAAAGACGCGTACACCAAAGTGGTGCGTGAAGCGCTGGAAACCTTCATGAAGGAGAAAATCGACGAAGCGCTATGGGATAAACTCAGCAGCCGTCTCGATTTCTGCAACCTCGACGTTAACGACACCTCGCATTTCACCAAACTGGGCAAGATGCTTGACCAGAAAGATCGTGTCACCATCAACTACTTCGCTATGCCGCCGAGCACCTTTGGCGCCATTTGCGATGGACTGGGCGCCGCCAAGCTGAATGCTAAACCGGCGCGCGTGGTGATGGAGAAGCCGCTCGGCACCTCGCTCGAGACCTCGCAAGAGATCAATGACAGCGTTGGCAAGTACTTCGAAGAGAGCCAGGTGTTCCGTATTGACCACTATCTCGGTAAAGAGACGGTACTGAACCTGCTGGCTCTGCGTTTCGCCAACTCTATCTTCGTGAATAACTGGGATAACCGTACCATCGATCACGTGCAGATTACCGTGGCGGAAGAAGTGGGTATCGAAGGTCGTTGGGGTTACTTCGATAAAGCTGGCCAGATGCGCGACATGATCCAGAACCACCTGTTGCAGATCCTCACGATGATCGCCATGTCACCGCCATCCGATCTCAGTGCGGATGCCATCCGTGATGAGAAAGTGAAGGTGCTGCGTTCGCTGCGTCGTATTGACCAGACCAACGTGCGTGAAAAAACCGTGCGTGGCCAGTACACCGCCGGCTTCGTGCAGGGCAAAAAAGTACCAGGCTATCTGGAAGAAGAGGGCGCGAACAAGCAGAGCGCCACCGAGAGCTTCGTGGCGATCCGTGTTGATATCGACAACTGGCGCTGGGCGGGCGTGCCGTTCTACCTGCGTACCGGTAAGCGCTTGCCGACCAAATGCTCTGAGGTTGTCGTGTACTTCAAGAACCCAGAGATGAACCTGTTCAAAGACTCTTATGCTGAACTGCCGCAGAACAAGTTGACCATCCGACTGCAGCCGGACGAAGGTGTGGATATCGAGATTCTGAACAAAGTGCCGGGTCTGGATCACAAGCACAAACTGCAGACTACCAAGCTGGATCTGAGCTACTCCGAGACCTTCAACCAGTCGCATCTGGCGGATGCCTATGAGCGTCTGCTGCTGGAGACCATGCGCGGTATTCAGGCGCTGTTTGTACGCCGTGACGAAGTGGAAGCGGCGTGGGGCTGGGTGGATTCCATCATTGATGCATGGAACGCCGATGCTGAAGCGCCTAAGCCATACCAGGCTGGCACCTGGGGCCCGGTGGCTTCCGTCGCGATGATTACGCGTGATGGCCGTTCGTGGAATGAGTTTGAATAAGCCTTGAAATCTAAGCCCGCCAATGAGCGGGCTTTTTTGTGCCCAAAATTCATTTCTCTTAAAATTGAACCAGAGTTTCAATAATTTTTGATATCCGATAGACGCCGCTCCAGCCAATCTTGTATGGTAGAGCCCAAACATTGACAGCCGGATGCGAGTCGGGCTGATGCCACTAAGGAAACGTGATGAAGAACTGGAAAACCACTGCTGAACAGATCATGACTACGGGCCCGGTTGTGCCGGTGATCGTGGTGAATAAACTGGAACACGCCGTGCCGATGGCCAAAGCGTTGGTGGCCGGCGGTGTGCGTGTGCTGGAAGTGACGCTGCGTACGCCGGTGGCGATGGACGCGCTGCGTGCGATGATCAAAGAAGTGCCAGAAGCGATTGTCGGTGCGGGCACAGTGATCAACACCC
This sequence comes from Pantoea sp. ME81, assembly GCF_903970985.1. Classification (NCBI taxonomy): domain Bacteria; kingdom Pseudomonadati; phylum Pseudomonadota; class Gammaproteobacteria; order Enterobacterales; family Erwiniaceae; genus Pantoea; species Pantoea sp. ME81. Next base: position 19,811 of record NZ_CAJCKS010000087.1, read on the forward strand.
AGCAGCTGAAAGAGGTGACTGATGCCGGTGCGCAGTTCGTGATCAGCCCAGGTCTGACCGAGCCGTTACTAAAAGCCGCAGTTGAAGGTCCGGTACCACTGATTCCGGGCATCAGCACCGTTTCTGAACTGATGTTGGGTATGGATTATGGCCTGCGTGAGTTTAAGTTCTTCCCGGCTGAGGCGAATGGTGGTGTGAAAGCGCTGTCAGCGATTGGCGGTCCTTTCCCACAGGTGCGCTTCTGCCCAACCGGCGGTATCTCACCGGCCAACTATCGTGACTACCTGGCGCTGAAAAGCGTGCTCTGTATTGGTGGTTCGTGGTTGGTGCCGAACGATGCGCTGGAAAGCGGCGACTGGGATCGCATTACGCGTCTGGCTCGCGAAGCCGTTGAAGGCGCGAAGTAACGCATCTGGCAGGGTGCGAATCATTGGAACTGAAAGGGCGGCCTGGTGGCCGCCCTTTTTCGCTGTCAGCAGCTGAGGGAATTAGCCCTCTACTTTCACGGCTGCGGCACTCGCCACGGCACGTGCAATCGCCTCATCGGTATTGTCACCGGTAGCCAGCGCCACGCCCAGACGACGTTGACCAGCAATCTCTGGCTTGCCGAACAGACGCAACTGCAGTCCCGCACCCAATCCCGCTTCGATGTTCACGAACTGCACATTGTTGCTATCCAGCTGTGGCAGAATCACCGCCGAAGCCGCCGGGCCATACTGGCGAATGCCACCGATTGGCAAGCCAAGGAACGCGCGCACATGCAGAGCAAACTCGGACAGATCCTGAGAAATCAGCGTCACCATGCCGGTATCGTGTGGGCGTGGCGAGACTTCGCTAAACACCACCTCATCACCGCAGACAAACAGCTCAACGCCAAACAGACCGTATCCGCCCAGCGCTTTCACCACTTTAGATGCGATATCTTGTGCACGCTGCAGAGCCAGGTCGGTCATCTGCTGTGGCTGCCAGGATTCACGATAATCGCCATCTTCCTGACGATGACCAATCGGCGCGCAGAAATGGATGCCATCCACTGCGCTGATGGTCAGCAGGGTGATTTCGAAATCAAATTTCACCACACCTTCGACGATCACGCGACCGGCACCGGCACGTCCGCCTTGCTGCGCGTAATCCCAGGCTTTATCCAGCTGGCTCGCTTCGCGGATGAAACTCTGACCTTTGCCCGATGAGCTCATTACTGGTTTAACGATGCACGGAAAACCAATTTCATTGGCGGCTGCGACGAAATTCTCTTTGCTGTCAGCGAACTGATAGGTTGAAGTCGGTAACGACAACTCTTCTGCCGCCAGACGGCGAATACCTTCGCGGTTCATGGTCAGGCGCGCTGCACGCGCGGTAGGTACCACTTTCTGGCCTTGAGCTTCCAGTTCCAGCAGTTTTTCAGTGGCAATAGCTTCAATTTCTGGCACCACAAAGTGCGGCTTCTCCAGCGCAATTAACGCAGCCAGCGCATCACCGTCCAGCATATTGATCACATGGCTACGGTGTGCAACGTGCA
>NZ_CAJCKS010000088.1:0-20983 GCF_903970985.1 Pantoea sp. ME81
CGTTAGCGTTGAGGGCATCCGTCTGGTTGCCCTCAACGTCTGCTTAAACCTTCTTTGATCGGAAGGCAGTTTCACCTTTGAGGAAGTCCAGGTTAAATGCTTGCACCTCACGAACCAAGGTGATTAAGGCTTGTGCTGCACGGTCGGTGGCAATCTGACCCCGTTCCGCATCTGCAGCGGCTGCATTGCCTGTGGTGCCTGAGAGATGAAGGTCTTGTGCCATCCAGCCGAATCCTATGCCGCCTTCAGGGGTGAGTATCCCGCCACTGGCCTCCAACGCCACTGAGGTTGAGACGAAATCATCAGCATATGCCATCTGCACCAATTCGGGATGCAGATGCAGCATCATACTGGTCTCTGATTCTCCACCGTGAATGCCGTGCTGCATCTCTTTTTCGCTATACAGGTCTGATGCATCAATTGTCCGGAACCAGCTGGCCCCAACGGCAAACATCCCCAGTTCGATGCGCAGTTGACGGCAAACAATCTCCATTAATTGCGGTTGGCCGCCGTGGGAATTCCAGAAAATGATTTTGCGAATGCCCGCCCGCCAGGCGCTTTTTGCTACTTCAAACCACACTTTGCCCAGCACTTCATACGGCAGTGAAAGCGTACCAGGATAAGCCAGGTGTTCGTCTGATTTGCCAATCGGCAGGGCGGGTAACACCAACATTGGCAGGCCGTCGGGCATGAGTTCAACGGCGCGTTGAATAATGCCCGCATTAATGGCGGCATCCACGCGTACCGGCAGATGTGGACCATGCTGCTCAACGGCTCCAATCGGTAAGACAGCCACTATGTTTGCCATATCGAGTTCACTAAATTCCCGAGTGGAAAGATCCCACCACCAGGGCGAAGACGGTTTTACCATGTTAACCTCCATTTTTTAGCTCAACATAGCGGGTTGCCACTGCAATGGAAGCAACAAAATTCGTACTGATCGTTGCCTTTAAGTCATCCTTCCTGACAAGGTGCTCTTCAAAATTTCACTGAAAGCGGCACACGTTTTTGCTTTGCTGCTGTCATTATCAGGCCCCTGAAGCAGGATAAAGTCTGCCTGTGGAAGCGAAGGTCATTCCCGGCGGCCCTGCGGGCCGCCTTCCGTCTCATTTTTGATTCTTATCTGTAAACGCTTGGTAATTTTCCTTTGTGACGGTCTGATAGGGCACCCAGTTATAGGCTTCGGTTTTCTTGCCGGTCAGCATATCGCTTGCCACATTAACTGCGCCAATGGCCTGGCCTTTCGCATCCTGGAAAATGGTCACCGCCATTTTGCCATTCTTGATGAATTGCAAACCATCCGGTGTGCCATCAATGCCAGCCACTAACACATCGCTCTTCTTCAACTGATCCAGTGCCATAATCGCACCAATTGCCATCTCATCATTGTTAGCAACAATGGCGTTGATCGAATTGCCATCCTGTAGTCAGGAGAGGGTTTTATCGACGGCTTCATTGCGTTGCCAGTTAGCGGTCTGCTTTTGAATGACTTTAAGACCTGGATGGGCGCTGACATAATCTTCAACGGCTTTAGTGCGTTGGCGAGCTTCCTCGGTAGAGAGTGAACCCATCAGGATGGCGATGTTCCCCTGGTTGTTCATGCGTTTTGCCAGCGCTTCAATCTCCATTTTTCCACTCAAAGCAGAGTCGGAGCCAACGTAAGCCATCTTACCGCTCAGGGGCACTTCAGGTTTACGGTTGACAAAAATCAGAGGGATGTTGGCTTTCTTTGCAGCCGCAATCACAGGCATAACACCTTGCGTGTCTACCGGGTTCACGATAATCGCGTCGGCACCCTGATTAATAAAATCATCAACCTGCTGGATTTGCAGTGAAACATCGCCTTTGGCATCGGCAAACTGGCTATTCAATCCTTTCTCTTTCAACTGCGTTTCCATTTGACTGCGAAGGATTGAAACAAAGTTAAGATCCAGATTAGCCAGAGCAACGCCCACCATATACGTTTTGGCTTGCACGACAAACACACTGAGTAAACCACAGGCGATTATTATTGCTTTGATTATATTCATGTTTGAATCTCTGTAAGGTGGATAGGGCATTTGTGCACCCGGGTGCAATAAATTGCGTGTCAACACACAGTGCTGTGTATATTTTCGCTGTGACCCTGAGCGCTTAACATTACTTTCAGATGAGGTTAGAAATTAGTCAACGCGCTAAAAATTGATTCCTTCATCTGGATCACAAAATTTGGGCGAAGCATCCTAAAAAGAGAATAGAAATGCTACCGGGTGTAAATTTTCCTGGCAATGATCTGTTTGTTTATTACGGGCTTAAGTTACAACATCCAATAGAATCTCTGAAAGATGCGCATCAGTAAGCCACTGCGTCGATTGAAGCTAAACAGCAGTTTATCGCGCGCATCTAAAGATCTGTCATCGGGGGGCAGTTAAAGATTACAAAGGTATTGATAAACTTCAGCATCGCGTTTATCTGGCGTGAATCGAGAGCACTGCCGGCATTGGTGAGAGATAACCCGATATTGCTTCAACAACCCAAGTTCGTTCAGGATGCGCAGCCAACCCCTTGAGCCATAACACTTCTGCTCATAGATTTTTTCGCGAATGCTTTTCACGTCCACACGTAGTAGGGAGGCTTCAAGATTGCTGTAATCCGGATGCAGCTTGTTCTTCCCTACCTTTTTGAACAAGAAATTACGCACATAAAATGAGGCCACATTTGCCTTAACCTGAATGAATATATCATCCACTTTTTCAACAAATATAGTGTAAATCATGATCTTGAGATAAAGCATAAACACCAAATTGTCGCTATCTGATTGGTGTTTTACTGAGAGGGTGCCTAACTCAACCACTTTGCGTTGTTCCAGGCGCAACGCGTCAAGTTCTTCACGAAACAACGTGGCGCAGGGGATGTTGTTTTCATGGCGGCCTATCACGCTGATGGTGCCCAAAATATCTTGTTCTTTTCTCGCGAGGAATAGGGTGCTGTTAGGATTAAGCAGACCTTCGTTGTAGAGGAAAATAGAGCGGCTGTCTTTAACTATGCCAGTGCGGCGATACTCGCCGTTGGTCATTTCCATTCCTTTGAGAAACTCTATAAAACCGGTGGCAGGTGCAATGCTGATCCTGTCATCAATATCATTAAGTATTTTGCAGATTCTATGCGTTCTCTTATTAAGTACGCCATCAGATATCGCACTGCTAATAACTGATTTCCTTGATAAATACACGGTATACCTCAACCTATCCACGTTAAAGTATCGCTAATATAATAAACAAAAATGAACAATGGAATTACTTTGAGATGAAAATTTAGATCCACTTATGTGTTTTGCTAGTTGGATATGGCTTAAACGAAGAATTGGACTGATTCGCGAGATAAATGTGATGAAGCCCTACATTTTAGTGGGTTTACATATTAGCAGGGTTTATTGATTTTGGTGGTGGCGAGCGGAGGTTATAGGGTTGCCCGGCAAAAAAGTGCCGGGCACTACATGGCTAGTCTTCAATACTGCTTAACAGCGCATTTTGAATGATTTTCTGGGCTTTGAGTGGATTTTGTTCACTTTGCGCCGCTTGCAATGCGGCAATATCCAGCTTATCCAGGGCACGGTAAATATGCTTCAGGAATCGAATCGACAGATTGGCGGCTTCAACATGGTCTTCACGGAAGGGGAATTGGTCTAGCTGCCATACGCCATCCCAATTATTGATTTTGAGCACATAGAAGAACTCAAAAATTTCTGTCATGTGCACTGTGCCGACAACGAGATCGTCATCCCAGCCACGTAGGTTGTCATTCACGTCCATACCGAACAGCCTGCCGCGGTCAATTATCAGCTGGGCTGAGTCCGCTGGTGATTCACCGGCAAATAGTGCGTGGCCAAAGTCCAGCAACACGCCGACGTTATCGAGGCCGATATCTTCAATCCCCAGTAAGGTGCGTGCAGCGGAATCCCAGGTCATTTTAACGCGTGGTTCACGCGGTTTATACTCGATGGCAAATTTGACATCAGGATTGGCACTCGCCAGTTCGCGCATGCCATCAACCGCCAGTTTCCAAAGATTTTTATGATCAACCTGGAAGGGATAATCCCATCCATCTTGTCCCGGCCAGATTTTCACATAATTGGCACCCAATTCCCGCACGACTGTGGCCGCTTCATGCATCAGGTCGAAGGCCTGTTTGCGCAGTGCGGGATCAGGATTAGTAAAGGCACCGCGAGAAAAGCGGCGCAGATAGATTTCAGGCGTCACGCCAATCGCTTTCAGCCCAGCCTGGTCTAAGGCTTCTTTAACCTGAGCAACGGTAACACCTTCAGTAAAGGGATAGGGCACATCAACATACGATAAGTCTTCAACACTGCCAGCCAGTTTGATCTGGTCTAGCGTGCTGAGCGCCGGACCGTATCCGTCGACGGCATAACGGTCTATGTAGTTAGCAAAATGCCACAAACCGGCACCAAATTTCGGGTAGGTGTAACCACTCATAAGACATTCTCCTTAGGGATTAGGGTAATCCGAGACGCTACAATGTTGTGTTGAATATATATTCACTAACGGTTATATATTCCATTCTGCGCCTTGAGCTTCTTGCTTAACCAGCATTGAGTGAAGAAATTGAGGGTGGCCTCACACAAAATTTGTGTGTCTGAAGTGAGAAAGGAATCGGGAAAGACATTATCCGTGCACAATTAAAATCAACAGGTGCTACCTTGCTTAATTCTGCGGCAATCAGTTTCCGCCACTCCAGCCTTAAACACGTTAACCTGAGGTCATTCATCATGATGTCTCCCCCAATTCAGCTTGGCCCGACTAAAGCACCGATAAAATTTACCCAGGTTGAACCCGTTTTCCTCTCCGACAAGACTATGCTGGAGCGAAAAAATAAGGTTATGCAAAGGATGGTCGACGGCGGTTTTGATGCGCTGGTCATTTATGCAGACAAAGAACACGGCGGGAATTTTGAATACTTAACAGGGTTCATCCCACGTTTTGAAGAGGGGCTGTTGATCGTTGATGCCAGTGGAGAATGTACCGCTATTCTCGGGAATGAGAATCTCAAACTGGCTCGCTTTTCACGCGTACCTGTCACGTTGCTTCACTGCCCGTTGTTTTCGCTGCCTAACCAGCCAATGGATCATGAAACACCGCTTGAAAACCTTCTGGCATCTGCTGGCTTGAGTAACAAAAGTAAAGTAGGCCTGGTGGGATGGAAAATGTTCACCCCAGCCGCAGGCAATGGTTCTGCCTATTTCGATGTACCTTATTTTATTGTTGATGCGTTGCAACGCACGTTGAAAAAAGAGGCTGAACTGCTAAATGCAGCGCACTTATTTATTAGCGGCGCTGGGGGGGCAAGAGTGACCAACAACGCCAATGAAATCGCGCATTATGAGTATGGGGCCAATCTGGCATCTAACTGTATTCTTAATGCGATGGACGCGGTGGAAGTAGGAGTGCGGGAAATTGATTTGGGCGCGCTTCTGACGGCGGAAGGCCAATACAATACGGTGGTCTCCATCGCTGCCACCGGCGTCCGCTTCGATCATGCTAACCTTTATCCAACATACAAAAGGGTGCAGCACGGCGATCCGTTGTCGCTGACCACAGGATTTAAAGGTGGCTTGTCCAGCAGAGCTGCTTTCGTTATCGCCAGTCCTGCTGAACTGCCTGACGCTCAGAAAGATTGGTTAGACAGAATCGCTAAACCCTACTTCTCTGCACAGGTAGCCTGGCTAGAAAATATCCGCGTGGGTATGTCTGGCGGTGAGCTTTATGACGTGATCGAAGATGTACTGCCCAAAACCCGATATGGCTGGCATCTCAATCCTGGCCATCTGGTTGCTGATGAAGAGTGGATGTCATCGCCGGTTTACCCAAATTCCGGCGAACTGTTGAGAAGTGGCATGATATTGCAGCTCGATATCATTCCATCGGTACCGGGCTATAACGGTGTCAGCGCAGAAGAGTGTGTTGCGTTGGCCGATTCATCACTTCAGGCTAAGATCGCTGAAGCGTATCCGAAACTTTGGCAGCGAATGACATGTCGACGTGATTACCTGCGCGATGAAATCGGCATTAAACTCAATGCCGATGTATTGCCGCTATCCAATGCTGTTGGCTATTTAAGGCCGTTTTTGCTCGCTAAACACCTGTCTCTCAGCGTGAAGAAATAGAGCGCACTGATAGCGAACATCAGGGCTTAATTTGATTACGCCCGCTGCGTTTTGCCAGATAAAGGGCTTTGTCGGCGTCCTGTTTCAGCTGGTCTGCTTCGCCGGTTTTACCGGTTGACGTCAGCGTGCTGTAGCCAGCGCTGATGGTCACTACGCCAGCTGGAACATCTGAGCTTTCATGTGCAATGCCGGTTTCTGCAACAAATCTGACCGCGCGCTCCGCCACTTTTTTTGCATCAAACGCTGAGGTGCTGGGCAGAATGATCGCAAACTCTTCACCGCCATAACGTGCCACGATATCGCCTTGATAATGCACGCTATCCTTTAGCGCCAGGCCGACATCCTGCAAGCACTCATCACCCGCAACATGCCCGTAGGTGTCGTTATAGCGTTTGAAATAATCGATATCGATCATCACCAGCGAGAGCGGCTCAGCGTGCTTTTCTGAACGAAGCAGGGCTTGCTCCAGCAGAGCATCGAACTGACGGCGATTCGCCAGCCCGGTCAAACCATCGACCAACGCCAGGGATTGCAGCGTATGGTTGATGGTGGTCAGTTCATCACGAACATGGGTCAGCTCAATTTGATTGCGCACATTGGTACCCACCTGGCGCAATACAAAGACGCCCATGCCGGTAATGGTTATTAACAGCACGATGTTGAGCAAGACATTGGTCAAATTAGCCGCCATCCACTCCATGCGAATCCGATCGCGGTCATATCCTGCCGTCACGATCAGTGGATAACGCTCCAGTCGAGCGTAACCAAATACACGTTCTACACCGTCAAGAGTCGAACGCCAGGTCGCGCTGCCGCTCGACGCCGATTTAAGCTCGGTTTGAAACAGCGGGCTGCCGGAAAGGGTCCGGCCAATATAAGAGTCAGGAAAAGGGCGAATATAAAGGGCAGTGGCATCCGCCAGGATCAATCCCAACGCATCTTTATCGCCAAGCGTGTAGTAGCTGTAGTACTGCCGGAAATAATCCACTTTGACCGTCGCAAGGGCGACACCAGCAAAATTCCCCGCATTATCATTGAGACGAACCGAAACAGGTATCACCAGATCACCGGTGGAGCGACTGCGGATGACATGGCTGATATGGATATCCAGACTGGGATGCGTCCGATGCCAGACAAAGTAATCGCGATCGGCGTTACTGGCATTGGTCGGCGTGAAGTTGCCAGATGAAGCCACCCAATGTCCCTCGGTATCGTAAACAAACAGTCCGTGCAGCTGAGGGAGCTTGCTTTGCTGGTCCTTGATTTGATGCAGGAACTGCGGTGTTGCAGCAAAGCTGTTGCCGTTTTGACGTAACTGGCGCACAGCATCCGCGAGGGTAATATCAACCTGTAAAAAGGCATCTTCAGCTTGTTTGGCTAATGAGAGCGAGAGATTGCGTGCATCCTCTTCTTTTTCTGTCAGGTGTTGCTGCCAGGAGTGCCAAAGAGACCAGGCATTAATAGCCATCACCAGTAAACTGATGGAAAGAAGAAATACGGCCATACTTCTTCCAAGAGAAGTCTTTAGCAGACGAGGGGTGCTATCTGAGAGGACACTTTTACGCATTGATACTCTTTGTGCATGCTGAAAAGGTGGGCAGAGTGGATAGGGATATTACAGGATTCATGTAACTGTCATAAGCTGAGTAAAGAAAATTTTATGCATTTGTGGAATAAATCTGATGAGCGAGAATTGGCGCCGTAAGGAAGTGAGCATCAGAAAGCCCAGCATGATGTGTGGTGTGCATCAAAACATCCAATTTAACATAATCATGATTATGCGCACTTTGATTGAGGGTCCAATTTGATAATGTCACTTTTTAGCTAGTTCATAATGTCACCCAGATGCGGCGCGTATGCCACCTTTCTGGGAGATCTCTGCTGATGCTGGTGACCATGTCGAACAAAGAACTTCACCGTCTTCCCGTCATTCAGGCTGTTATAGAAAAACGTCTGCGTCGCCGTGATGCGGCCTCTCAGCTGGATCTTACCGAGCGTCAGGTTCAGCGGCTGATGAACCGCTACCGCGAGTCTGGTGCAGCCGGTCTTACCGATGCACGGCGTGGAAAGCCCGGCACACATCGCATCGATGAGAGTCTGCGCCACCGCATACTGACGCTGCTACGTGAAAATTACGTGGGTTTTGCCCACAAATTACCGCAGAAATGCTTCAGGTACTTTCCGAGATTGATAAGCGGCTTACTTCACCCAGTCTTCCAGCACCAAACCCGGTACCCTCGCAAATTCCCTGGTATTATTTGTCACCAAGATAACGCCGGCCGCAATGGCATGGCCGGCAATCGCCGTGTCATTTGGGCCTATCGGTGTTCCGGCTGCGCTTAGGGTGGCCTTAATTACAGCGGTGGCGTCCACCGCCGCCCGATCCCAGGGCACAATCGCATCAAGTCGGGCGCAGAATTCGTCAACCAGTTGACCATGACGCGGCGAGGCTTTCTTTCCAATAGCACCAAAGCGCATTTCTGCGTAAGTAATAGCCGAAACTACAATGCGATGGTTGCGCAGCACCGCTTGTTCAAGCCGTCTGATCACGTCCTCTGGTTGCTCGCGCATAATGAACGAGCATATACAAGTATCCAGCATGTAGGTTTTGTTCACAGATCAAATCTTCCCTCATCACTGACAACATCCCCGCGATCCATCATAAAATCCGGGTCCGCTTTCTCAAGCTGCATAAATGAGCTCCAGGTCGGCCGTACGGGACGCAGTATGATGCTGTCACCTTCCCGGACAATCTCCAACTCACTCACCCCTTCAAAATCCATATCGCGTGGCAAACGAATGGCGCGGTTATTGCCATTTTTAAATACAGAAACAGTTCGCATGATCAATCCTCCTGAACGGACTTCCGGCACGGTGCCGTCACCGGCTTTATGTTTTGAGCTTTATCACCCAGCATATGTCTAGTATATGCCCAGCTTTGACATATGTATATGCCCTGTTCTCTTCTTCAGAAAAACATCAGAATGTGACATACGAAGCCTTAAGTTCCGGGTGACATTAGCAACACGAAAGACATTTCTTGTTTTCATTTTTCCCTCTGTGGGTAAAGAAACGTGAAGTAACCTACGCACGCGCGCGGTTCCGCTAACCTTGGTAGTACACGTTCTTTAACCTGCCGGGGAAACCATCATGTCGAAGACGAATCCACTGCTGAAGACGCCACTGCTGCTGTTGACCCTTTGTTCAATAATGAGCCTTAACAACGTTCGTGCGGCTGAAGAGCCCCTGTTCCAACCTTTATCGCCGAAGGTCTCAGACCTCACTCAATATCGCTGGCACAATCGTCCTCTGGTGATCTTTGCCCCATCTAAAACAGATCCTGCCTATGTCGCTCAAATGGCGATGCTGGAGAAGCAGAAAGCAGAACTGGCCGATCGGGATATCATTGTGTTCAGTGATACTTCACCCACAGCCAATGGCACTTTGCGTAAGCAACTCGATCCGAAAGGATTTGAAGTGGTTCTGGTTGGAAAAGATGGTGGAATGAAACTACGCGAAACAACACCTCTGAATACAGAGGTGTTGCTCTCAACCATTGATAAAATGCCCATGCGCCAGGCCAAACTCAATGAATGAATTGGACGGGTTCACTCGACATCCAGCAGTGAACCCGTTTTATAAAACCGTTTCCCGGCGATGTAATGCAAACTGCGCATCTCGTCTGGTGCGTCCTCGAATAACCAGCGCCCTTCTTTAAACACCCGGCTATCCGCCCAGGCACCCTTGATTTCACCGATGAACAAATCGTGGTCGATCTGATTTTGTTCGATAGGTATCAACTCGCAGTACAACCAGGCCGCACAGCCAGCCACCAAAGGAAGATGACTTTCCGGTAACTGGAAGAACTCGACGCCAGCTGTGGCTAGCTTATCTGACTGCTCAGCGCGGGAATGCGTACCGAGATAATGAACCATCTGCGCCTGGCTGACGGTTGGGACATGTATAACGAATTTCAGGCTTTGCTCAATCAACTTACGCGTGAAGGTGGATTTATCCAGCACAACCGTCAATTTCGCCGGTTTGAACTCTAATCCACATACCCAGGATGCAGACATCACATTGTCAATCCCGTCATGGTGGGAGGAAACCAGTGTTGTTGGGCCATGGTTGATCAGGCGATAGGCTTTTTCCAGCTCAACAGATTCAATATGGGCATTCATAGATTCATTTCATCGCTTAAATTTTAAAGGCCTTTATTGTCGCCTGGTCAATTCGACTTTACCAATCTCCAGCCATCATCAGGGCAAATCCACTGCACCCCGCGAGTGCAGTGGTTGCTCCATCTTAAGCGTTTATGATGGCGTCATGGCTGTGCCAGTGCCTGTACCGCTGTAATTAAGCCTGGCGCGTTTCTTGCGTGTAACAAAAGGTTTCCCACCGCTGACGTTGCTTTCCCATTCATCCAAAGAGGTCTTTGCTATGGAATTGAAATGGTTTGAAGATTTTCTCAGTGTTGCACGCTGTTATAGTTTTACCCGCGCCGCCGACGAACGGCATATCACGCAATCGGCGCTCAGTCGGCGCATCCGGCAGCTGGAAGAGTGGCTGGGTGTGCCGTTATTCGATCGTAAAACCTATCCGGTTACGCTCACGCCAGAGGGACAAACTTTCCTCGCCACCGCCAGCGAAACGGTATTTTCCATGTCGCATCTGCGCAATGATCTGCATCAGCGCTACAGTTCGCGCACTGCGGTATTACGTTTTGCGATGCTTAATACCCTTTCTCTGACGTTCTTTCCTGACTGGATACAGCGATTAAATCTGCAGCCCAATCTCAGCTATATCCGCCTGTGTAATCAAAAACCGACTTTCGCTGAGCACATCTCCACCTTACACAGCGGTGAAACCGATTTTCTACTGACTTATGCGCACGATGCGGTGTCGCTAATACATCAGCTGGCGGCGTATCCCATGGTGCAACTGGGCGGTGAGCGTGCCATTGCCGTGTGTCGCCCGGATAGCAGTGGCAAGCCACTCTATCCGGTGCGCGCGGATGGCGGTCCGATTCCGTGGTTGAGCTATGGACAACATACCTTCTTTGCTCATGCGCTGGCGCAAATGCTCAGCAAACGCCCGCTTCCTCTTGAAGCGGTATATGAAAATGGTATGTCGGTGAATCTCAAAGCCATGGTCCTGGCCGGTGGCGGCGTGGCGTGGTTGCCTCTGAGTCTGGTGCATGAAGAACTGGCCAGCGGCAGTTTAGTGCGCGCCGATGACAGCAGCTGGGATATGTCGCTGGCGATTCGCCTCTATCGTCAACCGATTTTGCAAAATCCTCAGGCTGAACAACTGTGGCTGCGAGCATGTGCCAGCGAGACGGCTAATGCGGCTTGACATAAAACTATGCCGTTTTGGAATGGGGAGTGTGAATTGCTCATTGGCCTTACGCTGATGATTTACTCCATGCTGGGGCTTCAGAGAGACGAAAACCTGACCAACCAAGCTGGGGACTATCATGGAAAACAAAGCGTTAGTCTGGAAGTGGGTAGAAGAATATCAAGGGGTATTTTGTGAACTGAGCGATCGCGTCTGGGGCATGCCGGAAATTTGCTATACCGAGTATCGTTCGGTAGCTGAACACACCGCGATGCTGAAACAGCAAGGATTCCGCGTCACAGAAAACGTGGCCGACATCCCCACGGCGGTGATGGGTGAAGCCGGTGAAGGCGGTCCCATCATCGCTTTCCTCGGAGAATATGATGCCTTGCCAGGGTTGAGTCAGGAAGCGGGCGTAGCGCGTTATTCTCCACTGCCGGGCAACGGCCATGGTCATGGCTGCGGGCATAACTTGCTGGGATCGGCTGCCATGCTGGCGGCTACTGCGTTGAAGTCCTGGCTTGAAGAGAGCGGCACACCGGGCCGCGTTCGCTATTATGGCTGTCCGGCAGAAGAAGGCGGTGCGGCCAAATCCTTTATGGCGCGTGCTGGCGCATTCGATGGCGTCGATGTCGCCATCACCTGGCATCCAAGCGCGCATCATGAAGTGGCAAAACCGCTTTCTCTCGCTAACACCCGCATGGATTTCGCTTTCCGTGGCCGCTCATCCCACGCTGCGGCTTCTCCACATCTTGGGCGCAGTGCGCTGGATGCCGCCGAATTGATGAACGTTGGCGTACAGTTCCTGCGCGAACACGTGCCGCAAGATTCCCGCATCCATTACGCCTTCCTCGATGCCGGTGGTGTGGCTCCCAATGTGGTACAGGCAAAATCTACCGTGCGCTATGCCATTCGCTCGCGCGATGTCCACGCGATGTTTGAACTGAATGAGCGGGTCAAGCGCGTGGCTCAGGGTGCCGCCATCATGACCGATACCGAAGTGGATATCAGCATCATGAGCGCGGTATCCAACCTGCTTGGCAATCGTCCGTTAGAAGAAGCGATGCAGCGGAATCTGGAAGCGCTTGGTCCGGTGCCATTTGACCAGGCTGACCTCGCCTTTGCAGCTGAAATTCAGGCCACGCTAACAGCGGAAGAGATTGATAACTGCTACCGCAAAACCGGTGTGAAACCCGCCGATCCTAAACCCCTCAGCGATTACATCATTCCGCTCGATACCCACGGAGAGGTCATGATTGGCTCGACCGATGTCGGTGATGTCAGTTGGGTGATCCCGACCGTGCAGGCGCACGTACCCACCATGGCTATTGGAACCCCTGGTCACTCATGGCAACTGACCGCGCAAGGCAAAATGCCGGCCGCACACAAAGCGCTGGGCCATGTCGCGAAAGTCATGGCCGCGACGGCGGTGGACGTGCTGACCGACAAAATACTGATGGCCCAGATGAAGAAAGCCCATTTCGAGCAGGTCAGTGAAAAACCCTATCACTGCCCTATTCCAGCTGAGGTGAAACCACCCATTCAGCCGCGCCCGGATACTCTGTAACGCCTCAGGAGAGATAGATGAAAAACAAGATGTTAACTGCCGCATTGACGCTGGCAGCGACCTGCTGCGCTTCGGCACAGGCCGCAACGCCCGCCGATTCTTTAGTGATGGCGTGGAACATTGATGCCATCAGTACCTGGGATCCGGCGCAGATTGGTGAAGTGGTCACCAGTGAAATCTATTCAAACACCTGTGACACACTGGTTGATTTTCGTGTCAGTGATGAAACGCAACTCGATCCTGCATTGGCCAAAAGTTGGGATGTCTCTGCCGATCGCAAGACCATCACCTTTCATTTACAGGACAACCTGAAATTTGCCGATGGCTCAGCCGCAACCGCCAGCGACCTGGCGTGGTCGATGCAGCGCGTAGTGAAGCTGGGCTACGGCAATGCAGCCGCTATCAAGGAGTATGGCTTTGATAAAGATAACGTCGACTCACGCATTAGCGCGCCCGATGACAAAACGCTGGTGATGAGTTTCGATAAAGCTTACCCCACTAATCTGGTGCTCCAGGCGATTGCCGCCAATAACGTCTCTTCCCTGCTTAACCGCAAAGAAGTCGAAAAACAGGCAGTGGATGGCGATCTGGGGCACAAATACCTTTCCACTCATACCGCCTGTGTTGGGCCTTATCAACTGGTGCGCTGGAATGCCGGTGAAGGTGTGGTGCTCCAGGCTACCCCGAACTACTGGGGAAAAGCGCCGGTACTGAAGCGCATTCTGATTCGTCATGTGGCTGAAACCGGCACTCAGCGTCTGCTGGTGACGCAGGGCGATGTGGATATCGCTCGCGATCTCTCAGCTGACGATCTGAAAACGCTGGATCAGGGCGGCAAAGTGAAAGTGGAAAAAGTGTTGAAGCCACAGCTGTTTTTCTGGACCTTCAATAATGAAGACCCCATTTTCAAAAACGAAAAAGTCCGTCTCGCCATGCGCTATCTGATCGATTACGACGGGTTAGCGAAGAGCGTCATGCCTTATCTCGGCGTGCCGCGCGCCAGTTTTGTTCAACAAGGGGCATTTGGTGCGCTGGATGCCAAACAAGGTCAGCCTTTCCATCTCGATCTGGATAAAGCCAAACAGTTGCTGACGGAAGCCGGTTATCCCAATGGTTTCAGTACGGCGGTGTTGTTTGGCACCCTGCCGCATTCGGCGCCAATCGCGCAAAGCGTACAGCAGAATGCCGCCAAAATCGGCGTGAAACTCAATCTGGAACGCATGGCTAACGCGCAGTTGTTCAGCCGGGTACGTGGCCGGGAATTCCAGAGCGCAATGATGGCGTGGCAAACCTCGGTGCCCGATGCCTACGGCAATGCCTCGCGTCTGGTTTATAACCCTGACAATCGTAAAGAAGCGCGTGCCACGCAATATCCAAGCTGGCGTGCCGCTTATTACGATCCGCAGATGAATCAGAAAGTAGAAACCGCACTGTTAGAACCGGATGACACCAAACGCGCTGCACTCTATGGCGATCTGCAGAAAGAGCAGATGCAAAAAGGACCTATGGCGATCATGTTCCAGATGTACAACACCGCGGGAATTAGCCCAACGGTGAAAAACTGGACCTGGAACGGTTTTCGCGTTTGGTATGGTGCCGCAAGTAAATAACGGAGGTGGCAGATGTCACAGGTCATGATACCCGTTGCACACAACCCCCCTTCCGCTGGCTGGCGTCTGATAAGACGCCTTGCTCGTGGGCTTATCTCGATTGTTTGCACGCTACTGGGGTTAGCTGCCCTGACCTTCTTTATTGGTCGCTTACTGCCTATCGACCCGGTGGTCGCGATCATCGGCGATAACGCCAGTCAGGAAGCCTACGACAAGATGTTTCATCAGTTGGGGCTGGATCAACCGTTGTGGCACCAATTTGCCGACTACGTCTGGCAACTGCTGCACCTCGATTTTGGTATCGCTCTGACCACCAGCCATCCGGTGGCGCAGGATATCGCGCGCGTCTTCCCCGCTACGCTGGAACTGGCCACCGTGGCGGCCATTATCGGCGTCGGTTTCGGTATTCCGGCGGGCGTGCTGGCGGCAATGTACCGCAACACCTGGTTCGATCATCTGATCCGCTTCGTGGGGCTACTCAGCTATTCCACCCCGCACTTCTGGCTGGGTCTGATGGGATTGCTGCTGTTTTACGCCACGCTCGGCTGGATTGGCGGACCAGGACGCATCGATTTTATCTACGAGTTCGATTTACATCCGGTGACGGGATTCTGGCTGATCGACAGCGCGCTGAGCGGAAACTGGGAAATGTTCCGCAACGTGTTTGGTCACATCATTTTGCCCGCGTCGATTCTTGGCTTGAGCGCGCTGGCTTACATCAGCCGTATGACACGTAGCTTCATGCTGGAACAACTGTCGCAGGAATACATCATTACCGCTCGCGTGAAAGGTTTGTCGTGGGCGCGATGTGTTTGGGTGCATGCTCTGCGCAATATCGCCGTGCCCACGCTGACAGTGGTGGCCCTTTCCTGGGCCTGGCTGCTGGAAGGCGCGGTACTCACCGAAACCGTATTTGCCTGGCCCGGTTTTGGTCGCTATCTGACCAACGCACTGCTGGCGGGCGATATGAATGCGGTCGTCGGCTGCACATTGCTAATTGGCGCGATTTTTGTCGGCATCAATCTGCTGTGCGACCTGCTTTATCGTCTGTTCGATCCGCGCACGCGTCAGGAGGAAGCATGACCGATTCCGTCAACAAATCGATGCGCGTGAATCCTTCGCGTCACTTACGCGCCTGGCTGCGCGATCCTGCGCCACAGTCACCGTTTCAGGCGCACATGCAGCTGTTATGGATTCAGTGGCAACGCTTTTGCGCTAACCACTCGGCGCTCTTTGGTTTGCTGGTGCTGTTGATGATTGCTGGCGCGGCGGTGTTCGCGCCCTGGTTAGCCACTCACGATATCTATGCCCAAAACCTCGCCTTCCGCCTGCAACCGTTTTCTGCTGAGCACTGGCTGGGCACCGACGAATTGGGACGAGATATTTACAGCCGTCTGCTGTATGGCGCGCGCATCACACTATATATCGCAGGCTTAACCGCGCTGATCATCACACCGATTGGCTTACTGGTCGGCACCAGTGCAGGTTATCTCGGCGGTTGGGTCGATACGCTGCTCATGCGTCTGGTGGATATCTTCCTTGCCTTCCCCAGTTTGATTCTGGCGCTGGCGTTTGTCGCGGCATTGGGGCCAGGCATCGAGAATGCGATCATCGCGATTTCTCTCTCCGCCTGGCCGCCGATTGCCCGCCTTGCGCGCGCCGAAACTCTGGCCATCCGTAAGATGGATTACATCGCCGCGGTACGCTTACAAGGGGCATCCGCCTGGCACATCATCGTGCGACATATCATCCCTATGTGCCTGCCTTCTGTCATCGTGCGCGTCACCCTTAACATGGCGGCGATTATCCTTACCGCCGCTGGACTGGGTTTCCTGGGGCTTGGCGCTCAAGCGCCTAGTCCGGAATGGGGCGCAATGCTGGCTTCCGGCCGCGAATTCATGCTGAACAATGGCTGGATCGCTGCCATCCCTGGATTAGCAATATTGTTCACCAGTCTCGCCTTCAACCTGTTGGGTGATGGCCTGCGCGACGTAATGGATATCCGCCATGAATAATCTGCTTCAGGTGAAAAACCTCAATATCGTATTTCGCAGCGCGCACGGGGAGCACCGCGCGGTACGTGACGTTTCTTTTCATGTTGGACGTGAGAAAGTGGCGATTGTCGGTGAATCCGGTTCGGGAAAATCGCAGACCTGCCGTGCATTGCTTCAGCTGACGCCCAAAATCGGTCGCGTCACCGCCGATCAGATGCAGTTCGGTGATATAGATCTGCTCAACAGCAGTGAAAAACAGATGCGCCAGATTCGCGGAAATCGTATTTCAATGATCCTGCAGGATCCCCGCTTCTCGCTTAATCCGCTAATGCGCATTGGCGATCAGGTGGCGGAAGCCTTCAGGTTGCATCGCCGGGTGAGTAAAAGCGAAGCCAGACATCGCGCGCTAACGATGCTGGAATCGGTGCATATTCGCGACGTGGCGAAAGTGGCACGCCTCTATCCCCACGAGATTTCTGGCGGTATGGGCCAGCGCGTGATGATCGCGATGATGCTAATCCCCGAGCCGGATTTGATCATCGCCGACGAACCCACCTCCGCACTGGACGTGACGGTGCGCCAGCAGGTGCTGAGCATCCTGAATGAACAGCTGGGGCGGCGTCAAACCGGCCTGCTGTTTATCAGTCATGACCTTAATCTGGTCTCTCGTTTCTGCGATCGCGTGCTGGTGATGTACGCCGGGCGTATTGTCGAAGAGATTCGTGCCGAACGTCTGGAACAGGCGCAGCATCCTTACACGCAGGCATTACTTGCCAGTCAGCCACGTCTGCATCATCCCCTTGATACGCTGCGTGTGCCGACCCGAGATGCCAGCTGGCTCACCGGACCCTGTTTTCGTGATGGAGTCGCATTATGAATCCCATTCCAACCGCACAACGCAGCATTGAAATGGTGGATGTCAGTATTGCATTCGGTCAGGGAGCACATCGGCGACAGGTGGTTGATAACGTTAGCCTGACGCTGGCACAAGGAGAGTGTTACGGCCTGATTGGTGAATCGGGTTGTGGAAAATCCACCATTTTGCGCGCGCTGGCTGGCCTGAATCACGATTATCAGGGCCATATTCTGTTCAATAATCGTGAACAGCAGCCGCAGCGAGATAAAGCCTTTTATCGCCAGGTGCAGATGGTGTTTCAGGACCCTTACGCCTCGCTCCATCCGAGAAAAATGGTGTGGGCCAGTCTGCGTGAACCGCTGAAGCTGCATGCTATGGACCACCATGAAGCGCGCATCAGCGATGTGCTGCATGCGGTCGGACTTTCCGATGCCTACCGTTATCGTTATCCCCATCAACTTTCTGGTGGTCAACGTCAGCGTGTGGCCATCGCGCGGGCCCTCATTCTGGAACCTTCCGTGCTGTTACTGGATGAGCCGACCTCAGCACTGGACGTCTCAGTTCAGGCTGAAATCCTCAATTTACTCAGCAGCATGCAACGGCAGCGCAGCCTCACTTATTTAATGGTGACGCATGATTTGGCGGTCGTGACACACCTTTGCCGTCGCATCGGCATCATGCATCACGGCAAATTGCTGGAAGAACTCAGTGCGGATAGCGTGCGTCAGGGCGGAGCACGGGAAATCTATACCCGCGAGTTTCTGGCGGCGAGTGAGGCGTGAACCTCTGATCCACACTAAAACGATGAGGCTTTGCCATGTTTGAATCACTTCAGCAACAACTTGAAGGCCAGGCCACTGCCGTGCTGCTGGTGGCGCAGGGTGATGAAATCCTGTTCAGTTACGGCGATGCTGCCCAGCGTTACCCCTGCCACTCGATGCGCAAAAGCTTTCTTAGTGCGCTGATCGGCTGCGCAGTGGCAGAAGGCCGTTTTGATCTCTCCTTAACCTTGCAGACGCTGGGAATCGATGACCGTGAAGGACTGAGCGTCAGCGAGAAACAGGCCACGCTATACGATCTGTTGACCGCCCGTTCTGGCATTTATCATCCGGCGAACTATGAAACCGTCTGGATGCAGCGTATTAAACCCCCGCGCCACCTGCATGCGCCAGGCGAGAACTGGTGCTATAGCAACTGGGATTTTAATGTGCTGGGCAGTGCCTACCGTCAGCTCACGGGAGAGGAGATCAACCAGGCGTTTGCGCAGCGCATTGCCGACCCGCTGGGGATGCAGGATTATCGTGTTGATCAGGACAGTTGGCTGGAACCCGGAGAATTTTCTGATCACCCTGCCTATCCCTTTACGCTCTCAAGTCGCGACCTGCTGCGATTCGGCCAGCTCTTTCTGCAGCAGGGGCGCTGGGGCGATCGACAAATCATCCCGCAACAGTGGGTTCGCACCAGCACCTTGCCTGTTTCGCATGCGGGCGATCGCGGGGGCTACGGCTATATGTGGTGGGTCACGCGCGATGGCGTGGCCTGGCCCGAGGTGATCCTGCCAGCGGGCAGTTACTCAGCGCGTGGTGCAGGCGGTCACTTCTGCCTGGTGATGCCGCAACAGAATAGGGTGATCGTGCATCGTGTTGACACCCGCACACCGGGGCAAGAGGTGAATCGTTTCCAGATTGGCTCGTTGTTGCACAGGCTGCTCACCGTATTGGACAGGGAGACATCATCATGACGCTCATCGAATCTCTGGCACAGTGGTGTGCCAATCCACCGCCCTTTACTCTTCGTGCTCGTGAACTGGCGATTGACGCCATCATTGATACCCTGGGTTGCATGGTCGCTGGCCGTAGCGACTTTTCTACCCAGGCGGTGCAGCAGGCATGGCCTCAGATACCCCGTAGCCAGGCGCTCGATGCGTTGTTCAACGCCACGGCCGCTCACGCTATCGACTTTGACGACAACTTTGCACCGGGCATGAGTCATGCATCGGCCGTTTTGGTACCGGCACTGCTGGCCGTGGCGCAAAACAGCGACGGCGCATCGTTGATACACGCTTATTTAATTGGTCTGCAGGCACAAGCCTATATAGGCGAAGCCATCGGCTATCAGCACTACACTGCTGGCTGGCATGGTACATCCACCGTGGGTTGCATTGGCAGCGCGGCAGGTGTTGCTGCCCTGCTCGGCCAGGATGCAGCAGGGATTGCCCGTACGTTGAGCATTGCGGTAAGTCTGGCCAGTGGGGTCAAAGGCCAGTTTGGCACGCCTCTGAAACCGTTTCATGCCGGAATGGCGGCGCGCAATGCCGTTGAAGCCGCGACGCTGGCGCAAACCGGCATGCAAGGTCGTCTGGATATTCTTGAGTGCGCACAGGGTTTTGCGGAACTCTATGCCGGTCTGTTAAGCCAACCGTCGCTGCCCGGCGCTGAGCAGCATGTCATTGAACAAATCGGTGTGATGCCGAAAAAATATCCGTGCTGCGGGTCTACCCACCGCATTCTCGATGCGATTGCCGATATCCAGCAACAGCAAACATTGAAGATTGACGACATTGAAAGCGTGCACTGCCAGGTGGGGATCGCCAACTGGCGCAATCTTGCCTACCATCAGCCGCAGGATGAAATGCAAGCGCGCTTCTCGATGCAATATTGCGTTGCCATGATGCTCAGGAATGGCACGTTGAGCGTGCAGGACTTTACCGCCGCCAGCGTAAAACAACAGGCAGATGCACAATTGTTGGCGATGATTACCCTCGCGCCCTGGACAGCGGAACAGGAGGCTGAAGACAGAAACTTGCCGCATATCCTCACTTTGCGTTTCAGGAATGGTCAGGAAATTGTCCACGCCAGATTGCGGGCGCGTGGTGCGTTAGACGAACCTTTCAGCACCGACGATCGCCAGGCAAAGTTCTTAGATTGTTGTGCAGCGCTACCCCAGGCAGAATCGCTTTATCAGCGCCTAAAGGAATTAGCGCAGCAAGCTGATTTAACGTTTATACGTCAGCTTATGGTTTAACCCTGACAGTATGGGTAGCAGCCATCGTTGGATGGATCCCGTTCATCGCAGGAGAATACGCTTCGGGAGCAGCGGTGAATCGGATCGGTAGAACAACACCGAATCACCGCTAAATTTATAAGCTCGGAAAATATTTTCACTTCTTTGGCAATATTCACATCGCTCATTCGTCTACCTCAGTACGAGCCAATATCGGCTACTGTAATGAGGAATAACAACAATGAGAGATTTCGATATGCGCAGACAACACCGCCGTGACCACCATTTTGGTGGTCATCGCATGATGAAACCGCTGTTGCTCGGCGTGGTGATCATCGCGGCACTTGGGCTGCTGGTGATGTCGTTGTGGAATGCCGTGCTGCCTGCCATCATCGGCGTGAAGGCGATTGGGTTCTGGCAGGCGATCGGGCTACTGGTATTGTGCCGCATACTGTT
>NZ_CAJCKS010000089.1:0-20802 GCF_903970985.1 Pantoea sp. ME81
CGTGATTCACCTATAGCCAACTCTTCTCACATGACGTCCACTCTTTCCCTACACGACGATCTTCCGAGCTCTGCTGGGTATAGCAATCCGTCTGGATGCTACGATGGTCGCGCGGTTAGTGGCACAACTTGCCGAAGCTGAGACAGCGGTCACGGTACCACCAGCAGGGATTATCTCTACGCCGATTAATGAGGTGCTGGCAGAAAGCACGTTGCGATTACTGGAGGCGCTCAGCGATCCACTGGAGGCTAAAGTGCTGGGACCCGCGCGCGTAGAGGAGATATGCTTTCGTATATTGATGGGCGAACAAGGCGGGGCGGTGCGCGCGGCGCTAACCTATCAAGGCCATTTTGGCCGTATAGCCCGTGCGCTGCAGCGTATCCATGCCGACTGGCAGCAGCCACTGGATGTACCTCACCTGGCGAACGAAGCGGGGATGAGCGTGCCGCGTTTCCATCTGCATTTTAAAACGGTGACGCAAACGTCCCCGATTCAATATCTTAAATCGCTGCGTTTGCATCAGGCTCGTTTGATGATGATTCGCGATAATTTGACCGCCGCCGGTGCCGCGGCGCGAGTGGGATATGAGAGTGATTCCCAGTTTAATCGCGAGTTCAAACGTCTGTTTGGTCGCAGCCCGGCAGAAGAAGCGAGGGTGATGAAAAGGGCATTTGAACTGCTGCCGCCTGAGCAATTAACCGGGCGACTACAGGCACATTAACTTAACGTATGCCCATCACGGCAATCACCGCCACAATCCAAAACAGGGCACAGCCTGTCAGCATCCATTGCCAGATCTGATGGCGTTCAGGATTGAAAAGCGCATGGATGCGTGCACGAAAAATCGTTTGCATAGAAACCTCGGGTCAGAATGTTTAATCGGATATGGAGTGGCTGCGTTCAGAAATGTCTGGCAGCGGATAGGAACATTCTGACTATTTCTTACACAACGATCGACGAGACCAGTCTTGTTTGTGCGAGGGAGGAAAGTGGGACAGGGGCCTCCAGCCGCGAAGATTGGGACTTCACGCGGCTGGGGACAACGGTTTTACACGCTGTGGGTGACGCCTCCATCAACACGAATGTTCTGAGCGGTGATGTAGGCCGCGCCGGGTGAGGCGAGGAACACGATGGTGGCGGCGACTTCTTCTGCCGTGCCATAGCGTTTAAGTGGCACACTCTCACGACGCTCATCACTTTTCGGCAGACTGTCGATCCAGCCCGGTAACACGTTGTTGATGCGAATGTTATCCGCTGCGTAAGCGTCAGCGAAAATTTTAGTGAATGAGGCGAGTCCGGCGCGGAAAACCGCTGAAGTTGGGAACATGTCTGTGGGTTCGAACGTCCAGGCGGATGAGATGTTGATAATGCTGCCGCCGCCCTGTTTCTGCATGATAGGCGTCACCAGACGTGCTGCGCGCACAACGTTCAGGAAATAAGTCTCCATGCCGCGCTGCCAGTCATCATCACTCAGTTCCAGTATCGGCGCACGTGGCCCATGTCCGGCGCTATTGACCAGCACATCAATGCGACCCCACCGCGCCATCGTCGCCTCAACCAGTTTTTGTAAGTCATCCACTGACTGGTTGGATCCGGTGATACCTAATCCGCCTAAACGGTCAGCCAGCGCTTCCCCTTTGCCAGAGGAGGAAAGGATCGCAACCTTATAGCCATCCGCTGCCAGTTTTTTTGCTGCTGCGGCACCCATGCCGCTTCCGCCTGCCACAATCACTGCGACTTTTTCTACTGTCATGATTCGTATCCTTTTTAAGATTAGAAGTCGATTTATTGCAGTATAGGGGCTAAATTCGGTTGCAGAGAGTCAGTCTGATTCGCAGTTGACGATAGGAAAACTACAGGATGGGTCAGGGGTTTCCCACGCTACCGCCGCTTAATGCGTTGAAAGTATTCGAAGCGGTGACGCGTCATCTCAATTTTCGCCTCGCTGCTGAAGAGCTTGGCGTCACTCAGGGCGCGGTGGCACAGCAAATTCGTGGGCTGGAGAGCAGCCTGGGGCTGAAACTGTTCGAACGGCTGCCGCGGACTTTGGCGTTAACCGCAGCGGGTGCAGGTTATGCGGTGAGTGTCCGTCAGGCGTTTGAGTTGATCGATGAGGCCACACGTGCTTTGCGACCCGAACCGGATCATCTGACCTTGAGTGTCACGCCGACTTTTGCCAGCCGCTGGATGCTGCCTCGCTTACCGGCCTTTACCACCGCGTGGCCGGATATTGACCTTCGTGTACTGGCCTCAGAAAGATTGGTGCAGTTTCATCATGAAGGGGTTGATCTGGCGGTGCGTTATGGACGTCCTCCGTTTGGGGCAGGGCTGGATGCCACACTGCTGTTCAGTCAAAGCGTATTGGCAGTGGTGAGTCCGGATTTATTGGCTGGGTTGGGCGATCCGCAGGATCGGGATAGCTTTGAGCGCTATGCTTTGCTGCATGACGGGCACCATCTTTGGCCAGTGTTTCTCTCTTATCTTTTCCCGCACAGTACGCTACATCATCAGCATCATTTGCGTTTTAACCAGACTGCGCTTGCCTTAGAGGCGGCGGTCAGCGGGCAGGGCATTGCCCTCACCAGTCCGCATTTTGTCGAAAACGATCTTGCTCGCGGTCGTCTGGTGCCCGCGTTTCCTCAGCAAATGAACGTTGACGCGGGCTGGTATCTGGTCTCTCCCCATCGTCCACGTGAACACACGAGCGTACAGGCCGTGCGTGCGTGGTTGCTTGAGCAAATAAAATAGCTGTATGTGGCCGAAAAAATGCTCCGTTTTTGTTCAATCACAAAATCAGTAATTCTGATGATCTCATGTGGATTATGAATGTTATAACTGACTGAAGATGCAAACCCGGGCTTTTATCCTGCAAACGCAGTGGATTAGCAAAATATCACGATATTTCAGCAAGTAACCATTAGCAATGCGCGTTGCAATCCTGCTATGGCTGTGAATAAATACGAGGTCAATCATCATAAAAATGCCATAAAGGCCAGGCGTCAGCCTGAAAAGATCAATGCAATTATGACCGACCTTAAAGATGTTTTAGCCAGGGACATCAGCGCCAAAAGCGAAAGCATGGAAGCGCACCTGATTGCCATCCGCCGTGATATTCACGCGCACCCCGAACTCGGATTTGACACAATTCGTACCGCGCATATCGTCGAGCAAGAACTGTTGCGCCTTGGCCTCTCACCACAAACGGGCGTCGGCAAAACCGGCGTGGTCGTGGACATTGTGGGCGAACAGCCCGGCAAAACCATTCTGATCCGCGCCGATATGGACGCGCTGCCGATTCAGGAACAGACCGGTTTACCGTTTAGCAGCACCTATCCCGGTAAAATGCATGCCTGCGGCCACGATATCCACACGGCGACGCTGCTGGGTGTGGCGGCGATTGTTGCGCAATACCGCGGCCAGTTAAAAGGCACGGCGCGGCTGATCTTCCAGCCAGCAGAAGAGACGCCAGAGAGTGGCGCCGAGGCGATGATTGCTGATGGCGTGGCAGAGGGCGTGGATCTGGCGATCACTTTGCATAATAAGCCCGAGCTGGCGGCAGGTGAAATTGCGCTGACGCGCGGTGCCAGTACGGCTTCCAGCGACGAATTTGATGTCGTCGTCCACGGCAAATCCACTCATGCTGCGCGCCCACATATGGGAATCGACCCGATTATTGCGGCGGCGAACCTTATCAGCCAACTGCAAACCATCATTTCACGTGAACTCGATCCGGCGCATTCTGCGGTGTTAACCATTGGCCATATTCATGGTGGCTCGACGCACAACATCATTTCCGATAGCTGCCTGATTCAGGGCACCGTGCGGGCGAAATCACCTGAGTCACGCGCGCACATTGAGCACGCTTTTAAGCGTATCTGTGCCGGCGTGGCGCTTTCGCTGAATACACGCATTGATGTCAACTATCAGCGCGGCGTGCCCCCGTTAATGAATGATGATGCGCTGATCGATGTGCTCGAACCCATTTTGTCGCACCAGTTTGGTAAGCCGATTGTGGCGAAACCAAGTGCCAGTTTTGGCGCGGAGGACTTCTCCCTGTTTACCGAGCGGGCGCCAGGTTGCCAGATTCATATTGGATCCGGTGCGCCGGGACGCGACGATCATCTGCATAATTCGGATTATCAACCCGACGAACGCAGCATTCATGCAGGCACTCAGGCATTAGCCCGTTTAGCCATCGATTTACTCTCCTAAAATAATGAACTCTGAGGTTTTATGATGATGCGTAAAGGGCTGTTTACTGCTTCCGCTGGCCTGTTGCTGCTGGCTACTTCTGCACTGGTGCAGGCAAAAGATTTTGGCACACTGAAATTCGCAACCGAAGCGGCTTATCCTCCGTTCAACCAGTCTACGCCGAGCGGCAAGATTGTTGGCTATGAGCCCGATATGGTGGCGGAACTGGCGAAACGTGCAGGCTTCAAATATGAAATCGTGGCGCAGAAATGGTCCGGCATGATCCCGGGCCTGGTCGATGGCAAATATGACGCGGTTATTGATGCTGTAACCGTCACGCCTAAACGTGAAGAAGTGGTGGATTTCACCCATCAGTACACTGTGAGCGTGTCTGGTTTTGTCACCCTGAAAGGTAGCGCTGTAGAAACTTTGCCGGGTAACGGTGAAGTCGTTCAGGCGGGTGATGAGGCGGGCATGACGAAAGCCATCGATGCGCTGAAAGCGAAATTCAAAGGTAAAACCATCGCCGTGCAGGTCGCGACTATTCAGGCTGATTTCCTCAACAAATATCTGGCTGACGTTGCCACCATCCGCACCTATCAGGCTGGCCCGGAAACTTTTGCTGACCTGCTTAACGGTCGCGTTGATGCGGTAATGGCGTCACGCACCAACCTGAATGCCTATGTGAAAAAACACACCGATACCGTGAACAGCACCGGTTACGGCTTCTCCGGCGGCGTGTTAGGGCAGGGTTCAGCGATTGCCATTCAGAAGAACAACCCGGAGCTCAAAGCGGCGCTGGATACGGCTTTAGTTTCAATGATCAAAGATGGCACGCTGAAACAGCTATCAGAAAAATGGTTCGGCGAGAACGTCGCGCCTGCGGAGTAATGCTAAGCGCTTATGACTATTGACTGGCAATTGTTAGGTTTTGGTGACGAAGGCTGGGGCGGCGTCTTGCTTGACGCCGCCACGGTGACCGTCACCGTTTCTTTGTGTGCATGGCTGCTGGGCGCAGTGCTCGGCAGCCTACTCTGTTGGATGCAAATTGGTGGTGCGCGCTGGCAACAGCGCCTCGCTAATGGCTATATCACGCTGTTTCGCGGCGTCCCTGAGCTGCTGGTGATCTATTTGTTTTACTTCGGTGGACGTCAGGTGGTCTCCTTCGTCGGGGAAACATTAGGCATGCAGGGGCCGTTTGATGTTAACGGTTTTGTCGCCGGGGCTATCGCCATCGGATTGATCTCTGGCGCTTACCAGAGTGGTGTGTTTCGTGGCGCATTTTACGCCATCCCGAAAGGCACGCTGGAAGCGGCTACGGTGACAGGTATGGGACGACTGATGTTGTTTCGCCGTATGATCGTGCCGCAGGCGCTTCGCACCGCGCTGCCAGGCATGGGGAATCAATGGCAATCAGTGATCAAAGAGTCTGCACTGGTTTCCGTCACCGGCTTAGTGGAAACCATGAACCAGATTTCCACCGCATCCAACTCCACGCAAATGCCGTTTTTCTTTTACAGCGTTGGCGCGGTGATCTACCTGATCATCACCACCTGTTCCGATTTTGTTTTCCGCTATGTGGAAAAAGTGGCCATGCGCGGGCAACAACGCGCGCGGTTGTAAGGAGCCACGATGGATTTCACCTTTTTACAGCATACGCTGGCCGCGTTGCTGCGCGGTTTACCACTGACCCTTAATCTGGCCGTTTTGTCACTGCTGGGTGGGGGGATTTTAGCGTTATTGCTCAACCTGTTGCGCCAGAATCGCTATGGTAGCGTCTTTGCCCGCTTTTACGTTTGGCTGTTCCGCGGCACACCCTTGTTAATCCAGATTTTTATGATCTATTACGGATTGGGGAGTTTACCGGCAGTGCGCGAGAGCGTGCTGTGGCCGCTGTTGCGCGATCCCTACTGGTGCGGGTTGATTGCGCTGGTGCTTAACGATGCGGCTTACACTTCGGAGATTCTTCGTGGTGGTCTTAATGCCGTTAGCGTGCAGTCGCTTGAGGCAGCCAAAGTCAGCGGTATGTCGCGCTTCACGACGCTGCGTCGCATCACCTTGCCGCTCGCCGTGCGTCAGGCGTTGCCTGCTTACAGCAATGAAATTATCTCGATGATCAAATCCACATCCCTGGTCAGCACCATCAGCCTGATGGAAATGACCGGTATCGCGGACTCGATTGTGTCGGAGACGTTCCGTGCGCTGGAGGTGTTTATCAGTGCGGCGATCATTTATCTGCTGCTGACTGTGCTGGTCAGTAAAGCGGTGGCGCTGCTGGAGCGCCGTTTGTCACCTTATCATGTTGGAGCACGTCAATGAGTAAACCCACTATCGCCCTGAGTCATCTCAGAAAAAGTTATAGCGGGCATGAGGTGCTTCATGACATCAGCCTGACGGCGCAGGATGGCGACGTGATATCACTGATTGGCGCCAGTGGTTCCGGAAAAAGTACGCTA
Source organism: Pantoea sp. ME81 (assembly GCF_903970985.1). Taxonomy (NCBI): domain Bacteria; kingdom Pseudomonadati; phylum Pseudomonadota; class Gammaproteobacteria; order Enterobacterales; family Erwiniaceae; genus Pantoea; species Pantoea sp. ME81. Next base: position 6,648 of record NZ_CAJCKS010000089.1, read on the forward strand.
TTGCGCTGTATTCCGTTTCTTGAAGTGCCGCAAGGCGGGGAAATCGCGGTCGGGGATGAGGTGGTCACCATTGACAATCCCCACGAGAAACTCAGCCGTGAGCAGCAGCGTCGTATCAAACTGATGCGCATGCAATTGGGTTTTGTCTTCCAGAGTTTCAATCTGTGGCCGCACAAAACGGTGCTGCAGAACATTATTGAAGCGCCGGTACATGTGCAGAAACGCAGTCAAAAAGAGGTGATTGAAGAAGCCGAAGCTCTGTTGCATAAAGTCGGGCTGTATGAAAAGCGCAACGCGTGGCCATCGCAGCTGTCAGGTGGGCAGCAGCAGCGTGTGGCGATAGCGCGTGCGTTGGCACAGCAGCCCAAAGCGCTTCTTTTCGATGAGCCCACTTCCGCACTCGACCCTGAACTGGTGGGCGAAGTTTTACGAGTGATCCGCAGTCTGGCTGAAGAGGGACGCACGATGATCATCGTCACCCACGAAATGGGCTTCGCGCGTGATGTCTCCAACAAAGCGGTGTTTCTGCATCAGGGCAAAATCGAAGAGTCGGGGCCGCCACAGCAGGTGTTTACTGATCCGCTCTCAGACCGGTGTCGCGCATTTGTGAGTAGTCACTTGCAGCGTAATAGTTAACCTCCTTTCAAACCCGCTTCGGCGGGTTTTTTCATATCCAAACCCGCTAATAAGTAATTTTTTTGGTTAACAATCCCGCCCTGAAATACATTAATTTTTAGGATATTTCTTGCGATTTATCTTAACGATTTCAGTTAATAAAACAGTGTATACACCATAAATTTTCAGACCCTTCCTGGGCCTTAACCACGCTCAACTTCAACGACTTACAATAAAAAGCAAGAAATTTCCTATATAAATCAGATCACAAAGATCATCTTACCCTGTTGCTATCCGCATTGAGCCTAAGATATATTCGCGCAGAATCACACAAGGAAAGTGTGCTTAAAGCGTGCTTTCCGCGCTTATTTAACAGGAGGTTGTATGAGCAATTCTTATCAAAACGAAATACCCAAAGCGCGCGTTAACATCAAACTCGACGTTCACACCGGCGGCGCTGCACGCAAAATGGAGCTGCCGCTCAAACTGCTGGTGACCGGCGATTTCAGTAATGACCAGGAAGATCGCGTGCTGAGCGAACGCGAAAAGGTCAACGTCAATAAAAACAATTTCGACAGCGTACTCGCTGACTTCTCGCCATCAGTCCGACTCACCGTGCCGGATACCTTGTCAGCGGATGGCAGTGAACAGGCCATCAATCTGACCTTCAGCAACATCAAAGACTTCGAACCTGAACAGGTCGCTCGTCAGATCCCGCAACTCAAAGCGATGCTCGCGATGCGTAATCTGCTGCGCGATCTCAAATCCAATCTGCTTGATAACGTCACTTTCCGCAAAGAGCTGGAGATCATCCTGAAAGACCCGGCACTGAGTGACGAACTGCGTTCCGAACTTTCTGCGCTTGCCAGCGATAACGGCTGAACCCTTTTAACGGACTAAATGAGAGACGATGCTGATGTCAGTTCAGAATGAAACCCTGTCTTCCGGTGGTACCACCGTGCTTGAAAACCCTGCAGCGGAAGGGGTGTACGCCTCGCTGTTCGATAAAATTAATCTCCATCCGGTCACCTCACTGAGCGATCTGAATGTCTGGCAAGACAATCAGGCGATGTCAGATGCCACCGCTGACGAGCGCGTGACGGCGGCGATGCAGGTGTTTCTTAATCGCTTAAAAATCAGCGGTGAGAAAGTCGAAAAACTGGATAAAAACCTGCTGGATCACCACATTGCCGAGCTGGATTATCAGATCAGCCGCCAGTTGGATGCGGTGATGCACCATGACGAATTCCAGAAGGTGGAATCGGTGTGGCGTGGATTGAAATCACTGGTGGATAAAACTGATTTCCGTCAGAACGTGAAGTTGGAAGTGCTTGATGTGTCGAAAGAGGATCTGCGTCAGGACTTCGAAGACGCACCGGAAATTATCCAGAGCGGCCTGTACCTGCAGACTTACGTTGCCGAGTACGACACGCCGGGCGGCGAACCGATTGGCGCGGTGATCTCTGCCTATGAATTCGATGCCTCTGCGCAGGATATGGCGCTGCTGCGTAATATCTCGAAAGTTGCTGCATCGGCCCATATGCCGTTTATCGGTTCTGCAGGGCCGGCATTCTTCCTCAAAGAAACCATGGAAGAAGTGGCTGCCATCAAGGACATCGGCAACTACTTCGATCGTGCGGAATACATCAAGTGGAAATCCTTCCGCGACACCGATGATTCACGCTATATCGGCCTGACCATGCCGCGTGTGCTGGGCCGTTTGCCGTACGGACCAGATACCGTGCCGGTGCGCAGTTTTAACTATGTTGAAGAGGTGAAAGGGCCGGATCACGATAAGTATCTCTGGACCAATTCGTCTTTCGCTTTCGCCGCCAACATGGTGAAAAGCTTTATCAACAACGGCTGGTGCGTGCAGATTCGTGGCCCACAGGCGGGTGGTGCGGTGCAGGATCTGCCGATTCACCTCTATGACCTCGGCACCGGTAATCAAGTGAAAATCCCTTCTGAAGTGATGATCCCTGAAACCCGTGAGTTTGAATTTGCGAACCTCGGTTTTATCCCGCTTTCGTACTACAAGAACCGTGATTACGCCTGCTTCTTCTCCGCAAACTCCGCGCAAAAACCGGCGCTGTATGACACCGCAGATGCTACCGCCAACAGTCGCATCAATGCGCGCCTGCCTTACATCTTCCTGCTATCACGCATCGCGCATTATCTGAAGCTGATTCAGCGCGAAAACATCGGCACCACCAAAGATCGCCGCTTGCTGGAACTGGAGCTGAATACCTGGGTGCGTGGATTGGTGACTGAAATGACCGATCCGGGTGATGAGTTGCAGGCTTCACATCCGCTGCGCGATGGCAAAGTGATTGTGGAAGATATCGAAGATAACCCGGGCTTCTTCCGCGTGAAACTCTTCGCAGTGCCGCATTTCCAGGTGGAAGGCATGGACGTCAATCTGTCGCTGGTATCTCAGATGCCAAAAGCGAAAGCGTAAGGCGGCTATCCGGAATGAAAATTTACCGTCCGTTATGGGAAGACGGCGCGTTTCTGACGCCGCAACAGTTCCAGCAGCAGGCTATGTGGGACGCGCATGTGGCAGGTACTGTCGCTGGCATGACGCTGGCACACCCCTGGGGCGTGCTGTGTGCGGAGTTCGATGAGGGCGCGCTGGCACTGTCAAAGCTGAATGCGACGCACATTGCCGTCCGCTTTGCGGATGGCTCACTGGTCGATACCCATCTGGCTGACACACTGCCACCGGTCTGTGAGCTGACTGATGTGACGGATCGGGACAGCGTAGAGGTGGTACTGGCGCTGCCGCTGATCAACGCCAACGGCGGTAATCTGGAAAACGGTGCGGACAGCGAACGTCCGCGCCGCTGGGTCGCCACCCGGGAGCGCGTGCAGGAACTGGCAGGTCACGAGCGTACCGAGATTGCGGTACAGCGTTATGCGCTACGCCTGCGGCTGGCGCATCAGGAAAACGCGGCATACCTGACCTGTCCGGTTGCCCGTCTGGTGCGCAACGCTCAGGGGCAGTGGATGCGCGACACCACGTTTATTCCCCCCATGTTGTCACTGGCTGCGAGCCCGGCGCTGGTCGCGGCGCTGGGTGATCTGCTTCATCGCCTGCAGGCACGCCGTCAACGTCTGATGCAACTGCGCCGCGAGAGTAACGAACGCATGGCGGATTTTGCCGTGTCCGACGTTTCTCTGTTCTGGCTGCTCAATGCGCTGAACAGCGCGGAGCCGGTGCTGACAGAGTTGTATCAGTCACCGTCGCGCCATCCTGAACTGCTTTATCGTGAGCTGGTGCGCCTTGCGGGCAGTCTGCTGACATTTTCCCTCGAGAACGCGCCGGACGATATCCCGGCCTATCGGCACAACGCGCCAGAGCAGGTTTTCCCGCCACTTTTCACGTTGCTGGATACGCTGCTGGAGGCAAGCCTGCCTTCCCGCGTGATCGCCATCGACCTGGAAAAACAGGGGGTGCTGTGGAAGGGCAGGCTGCACGATGCGCGCTTGCGCGAAGGGGCGGATTTCTATCTGTCCGTGCGCTCTTCGCTGCCAAATCATGAACTTCAGGCGCGCTTCCCGCTGCTGTGCAAGGCAGGCAGCCAGGACGATGTGTCAGAGGTAGTGAATATCGCGCTGAGCGGCATGGTCATCCGCCCGCTGCCGCATGTCCCTGCGGCCATCCCGTTACGCCTGGAAAATCAGTATTTCGCGCTGGATCTCTCAACGGATGCGGCCCGGGCGATGCTGGCCTCCGGCGGCTGTACCTTCTACACGCCGGAATCGCTCGGTGAGCTGAAACTTGAACTCTACGCGGTGCTGCGCTCATGAATAATCCCAACACACTGACAGAGCGTCTGTTTTTTCAGGGCTGGCTGATGGTCAGCCAGCTGCGTTGCGGACAGCAAATTGAAAACGGCGACGCGCTATACCGACGCGCGGCGGGCTGGGTGAAGTCAGCCCGCGAGGCGTTGACAGAGGCCGGGTTCAGCGAGGCCAGCCGTGACCACATGCTGTATGCCTTCTGCGTGCTGCTGGATGAGGCAGTGTTAAACAGAGGGAGTCAGGACGATGGCTGGCTGCGCTGGACCCGTGATCCATTGCAGGTGCGCTTCTTTGGTTCACTGAACGGCGGTGAAGCGCTCTGGGATCGCATCCGCACCGTGCTGAACGAACCCGCAGCGGACATTACGGTGCTGACCTGCTTTTACCGCACCCTTCAGTTGGGGTTCGTCGGGCATTACCGCGCGCAGGATGACGAACGTCGTGAAGATGTGGTGAATGCGCTGGCTGCCCGTGTGCCGCCTTTTGCGCTGCCGGAAGATGCGCCGCTGGTGGTACGCCCCGCAGGTCTGCGCAGCGGACGCCGCTTTTACTGGCTGAGCTGGGCGATGGCCGTCGTGCTGCTTGGCGGTCTCTGGTTCGTGCTGGAGTCAACGCTGGCAGAGATGGTGTCGCGCATGGCAGGTGCACAGTAATGGTCCGACCCGATTCACGTCAGGGTCTGCTGCTGCTGGCAGCCGCGCTCGCAATCCTGCTGGTGGTGGGCTTCTGGGGACTGAGCCCGCTGAATACGGTAGCACTCTGTGTGCTGGTGCTGCTGGTGGCCGGTTTTCTTCTGTGGCGTCTGCAGCGTAATGCTACTGATCACCAACAGGACATTGATGCCAGTCTGCCGCCGGAAACTTATTGCGGGCCGGTGATTCTGGTTATCGGGGATACGGCACCGTTGTTTGGTGAACTGAAACACCGGGAGACCCGGCTGGGGTGGTATCTGAACGTGCGCCAGCCTGCTGAACTGCCCGCGCTGGTGGAACGGCTGGCACAGCAGTATCCGGCGCTGCTACCTCAGCTTTCAGTGATGCTGGCAATCATCCCCGGGCAGCACACCTCCGCTGACGTATTGGTTCAGCAGCAGGGTGGATGGCTGAGGGCCGTTTCAGAGTGCCGGGTTGTGCTTAAAGGGTTGCCGCCATTGTGTGCCGTGATATGGGGCTCGTCAGTGGATGAGCGCACGCACTGGTTCAGCTATACGCCAGACCATTCGCAGTTTCAGTTTCATCCGGAAAATGACGCCCGCCTTTCGCTGGCGGAGTGGGTCAACCGGGATCCCCTGCATTTTCATCACGCGCTCAGACTGCAAAGCCTGATGCAATGGTATGCGGGGCAATTCGCGGCTTCGCACACCGCGAGCCCCTGCCAGATTGGCGTTTGCCTGACGCCAGTGCCGTCGCTACCGGGCAACCTGTGGCAGCAGCATGCAGTCGGGCTGACCACGCTGTCGCCTGAAAACTATGCGTCTCCGCCTTCACTGCCATTGCCTGATGTGCTGCTGTCCGTTATGCCGCAGCGACAGGGTATCAGCCGCTGGCTGCTCACGGCGCGTAGGGTCGGGATGATGCTGGGCCTGTTTCTGGCGCTGGCCATGCTTGCTTCCTTTATTCATAACCAGCGCCTTGTGCGCAGCGTGGCCGATCACCTTGCCCTGTGGCGCAGCCTGCCGGAGGACGCAATCGCGGCAAAAATGCTTGCACGCGATGCGCTTATCCATGATCGCTCGCTGCTGGATGCCTGGCAGCGCAGCGGTGAGCCACTGCGGTTCGGAATGGGACTTTATCAGGGCATGCGGCTTAGTGCGCCGGTAAACACAGCCATCCACCGCTGGTCACCCCCGCCTGCGCCTGCTCCCGTGGTTCAGCAGGTAGTGCAGGGCCCACAGACGGTGCGGCTTGACAGCTTGTCGCTGTTTGAATCGGGCAAAGCGGCGCTGAGGGCGGGGTCCGACAAAGTGCTCATCAATGCACTGTTGGGCATCAAGGCCCGACCCGGCTGGCTGATTGTCGTCGCTGGCCATACCGACAGCACCGGCAATCAGCAGAACAATCAGTTGCTCTCGCTGAAGCGCGCCGGAGCAGTGCGCGACTGGATGCGCGACACCGGCGATGTACCGGAGAGCTGCTTCGCGGTACAGGGCTACGGTCAGGATCGTCCGGTTGCAACAAACGAGTCGGCGGAGGGGCGTGCGCTCAACCGCCGGGTCGAAATCAGTCTGGTGCCACAGGCGGAAGCCTGCCGCGTGCCGGACGCACACACCCGGTCATCACAGGATGATGGCCATTCTCAGTCTGAAAAGGAGTAACAACATGGCAATTCCAGTTTATCTGTGGCTGAAGGACGACGGCGGCGCGGACATCAAGGGTTCAGTAGACGTGCAGGACCGCGAGGGCAGCATTGAGGTGGTGGCACAGGAGCATAACTTGTACATCCCGACCGACAACAACACCGGCAAGCTGACCGGCACCCGCATTCACACGCCGTTCCTGTTCACCAAGGAAATCGACTCGTCGAGCCCGTACCTCTACAAGGCCGTAACTACCGGTCAGACCCTGAAGTCGGCGGAGTTCAAATGGTATCGCATCAGCGACGCAGGACAGGAAGTCGAGTACTTCAACACCAGGCTTGAGAACGTGAAGGTGGTGAAGGTGAATCCTGTCATGCACGACATCAAAGATCCTTCCAAAGAGAAGCACAACCATCTGGAGATGATTGAGCTGCGCTACGAAAAAATCACCTGGACCTACAAGGACGGCAACATCATTCATTCCGATTCCTGGAACGAACGCGCCACCGCGTAAGCCCGTGCGGACGGTTCGCCGTCCGCTTTTTCAGGCGTGCGCCTGCGCGCGGGTGCACGCCTGAAAAACACACTGATGTGCAGATACTACAGACCTTATGGGCCTCGGTTTACGGCCAGGGGCGGTAGCGTGCCTGAAACGGAGAGAACACCTATGGAACACCAGTCTGCAGCGTTGCTGCGCCGCCTTAACCCCTTCTGCGCCCGCGCGCTGGAGGCCGCCGCCTCACTGGGCCAGACCCGCGCGCACGCGGAAATTTTCCCCGAGCACTGGCTGCTGAAGCTGCTGGAGCAGGGAGAGGGCGACATCACGGTGATGGCCAGGCGCTATGAGTGGGACATGGACGGCGTCTGGCAGGGGCTGCTGGACTTTCTCGACGGTCAGCCTCGCCTGGTGCGCAGCCGCCCGGATCTTTCGGCTCGCCTGCACCACCTGCTGAAGGAGGCCTGGCTGGCGGCCTCGGTGGACGGTGAGGAGCGCATCCGAAGCGTACACCTGCTGACCGCCATCATTGGCAACCACTCGCTGACTCGCTGTGACGCACTCTGGCCAATCCTCACGCTGAGCCCGCGCCAGATGACGGCGCTGCGCCCGCTGCTGGACGCGCAGTCGGACGAACGACCCGACGCGCTGCAGCCGAACGAACCTCTGGGGAGCCTGAACGCAGAGGAGGGCGAGCCACCTGCGCTGGCGGGCGCTGCGCCTGCTACCACCGCTGAGGCGCTGTCCCGCTTCACCCGCGACGTTACCGCCGACGCGCGGGGCGGGAAGATTGACCCGGTGTATGGGCGCGATAATGAAATCCGCCAGATGGTGGACATCCTCTCGCGTCGCCGCAAGAACAACCCGATTCTGGTGGGCGAACCAGGCGTGGGCAAAACTGCGCTGGTCGAGGGGCTGGCGCTGCGCATTGCGGAAGGCAACGTGCCAGCCAGCCTGAGCACGGTCAGCGTGCGCACCCTGGATCTTGGCATGTTGCAGGCGGGCGCGGGCGTGAAGGGTGAGTTTGAGCAGCGCCTGAAGAACATCATTACTGAGGTGCAGCAGGCTGAGCAGCCGGTGCTGCTGTTCATCGACGAGGCCCACACCATCATCGGCGCGGGCAATCAGGCAGGCGGCGCGGATGCAGCTAACCTGCTGAAGCCCGCACTGGCGCGCGGCGAACTGCGCACCATCGCCGCCACGACCTGGAGCGAGTACAAGCAGTACTTCGAGAAGGACGCTGCACTGGAGCGCCGCTTCCAGATGGTGAAAGTCGATGAGCCGGACGACGAGACCGCCTGCCTGATGCTGCGTGGCCTGAAGTCTCGCTACGCGCAGCACCACGGTGTGCACATCACCGACGAAGCCGTGCGCGCCGCCGTCACGCTGTCCCGTCGCTACCTGACCGGACGCCAGCTGCCGGACAAGGCGGTGGACCTGCTCGACACCGCGAGCGCGCGCGTTCGCATGAGCCAGGACACGGTGCCGGAAGCTATCACGCAACTGCGTGCCCGCACGGATGCCCTGAATATTGAGAAGCGCGCTATCCTGGATGATCAAGCGCTGGGGGGCACCGTTCAGGAGGCGCGCATGCATGACATTCTGAAAGAACTGGCCAACGCGGATGAACGTCTCGAACAGCTGGAGCTGAGCTGGGTGGCCGAGCGTGAGCTGACGGAGACGCTGCTTCTCTGCCGGCAGGATGCTTCTCAGCAGGTGCGCCGCTTTGAACTTCAGTCCGCTCTTCATGCGCTGCAGCAGGGGGAGCCGCTGATGGCGCTGGACGTGGACGCACGCACGGTGGCGGGGGTGATTGCCGACTGGACCGGCGTACCGCTCTCTTCCTTAACGAAGGACGAGCAGACGGAGCTGCTGAAGCTGGAAAAGGCACTGGAAGCGCGCGTGGTCGGCCAGCCGGTGGCGTTGAACGCCATTGCACAGCGCCTGCGCGCGTCGAAAACCGGCCTGACCGCCGAGAACGGGCCGCAGGGCGTGTTCCTGCTAGTCGGCACCAGCGGTACGGGTAAAACTGAAACCGCGCTGGCGCTGGCTGATACCCTGTACGGCGGCGAGAAATCGCTGATTACCATCAACCTCTCCGAGTATCAGGAGGCGCACACCGTAAGCCAGCTGAAAGGCTCGCCGCCGGGCTACGTCGGCTACGGGCAGGGCGGTGTGCTGACCGAAGCGGTGCGTAAACGCCCGTACAGCGTGGTACTGCTTGACGAGGTGGAGAAGGCGCACCGCGACGTGATTAACCTGTTCTACCAGGTGTTCGATCGGGGCTTTATGCGCGACGGCGAGGGGCGGGATATTGACTTCCGCAACACCGTTATCCTGATGACCTCTAACCTCGGCAGCGACGCGTTGATGCAGAAACTGGACGAACAGCCGGACGCCAGTGAAGCTGACCTGCGGGAACTGCTGCGCCCGGTTATCCGCGACCATTTCCAGCCCGCGCTGCTGGCGCGCTTCCAGACGGTGATTTACCGCCCACTGGCTGCTGAGGCGATGCGCACCATCGTCGAAATGAAGCTCGGGCAGGTCAGCCAGCGGCTACAGCGCCACTACGGCCTGCGCACGGAGATTTCGGACGCGCTGTACGATGCTCTGACCGCCGCATGCCTGCTGCCAGACACTGGCGCACGCAACGTCGATAACCTGCTCAACCAGCAGATTCTACCGGTGCTTAGTCAGCAGCTTTTGCAGTCTCAGGCCAGCGGGCAGTTGTCTGGCACTCTCAGCCTGGACTGGAACGAAGAGGACGGTGTGCTGATGACATTTGAGAATCTCATTCATGAACAAAACTGAAAGAGATGCGGCAGCCAAAGAAGGTAGCCTGCGGTTGATGAGTATAGGGGAAATCATGCTTGCCAGGACGGTGTTCCGGGACAAAATTGATTATCACAAGGTATGGATCCACAAAGACAGCTACCTCCCGTTTGGTTTGCAAAATGAAGCTGTTGCTATGACGCCTAAGGGAGAAATATTTTACCGTCCGCCACTTTACCGGAACGATTTTGCTGACCTGGCTCAGAGTGACCTAGCCGACAGACATACTTTTATACACGAGCTCAGCCATGTATGGCAGCGCCAAAAGGGAATGTGCGTGATATGCAGGGGGCTCATAAGCTGGCTGGCGAGCTATCGCTATGAACTGGATGGACGGCTACTGAGTGAGTATCCGATGGAGCAACAGGCACAAATTATTGCAGATAATTTTCTACTGGCGAGTGAGGGGTATAATACATTTATGGAGTACCGGCGTCGTAGTTATGTCACGCTGGACGGCAACCTGGATGAGTCTATTATTTCGCAGAAATATAAACATGCGTTGAGAGGATTCCCTTGGTGAATGTATCTCAGAGGATAATTAGTTGCAGGTTGGCTTTGTCAGTAATCGTATTTCTCCTGGCAGGATGTCTAGGAGACAGATTCACACTTTCAGAAAATGCCCCTCTCAGCATAGATGCTGACCGCATCTGCTTCACTGTATTAAAACCTGATGATTATTCACTTTCATATTTTGACCTCTTTGAAAGAGGAAATCGGAACTCTGTTAAGCACCCAGAAATAGCAGAATACAAAACCGATAACAGCCTGCTTCTTTGCTTGGCTGAGGACACAGTAAGCGATTCAGAAATTGTTTATGTTGCGCAGTTTGGTCTGACGACACAGACCAAACGTAAACCGATTCGGAAGTTTTCTGTGGCTTTTAACGCTGAAAAAACGGGATTTATCAGTGTTCCGCTGCTGCAAAACGAAATCAGTTATTACATGGGGCGGGGATATTAGCGGTTCAGTTTATCAACGGACTGACCCGCACTGATTTCATAGAGAGGGCGTTTCTTCGTCTTATGAGTAATCAGGCTATGTGTGTTATCTGTCTCGGTATGCTCAGTTTTATGGCTACTTATGCTTATGATCTTGACGGCCGACTATTGAGCGAATACTCAATGGAGCAACAGGCTCAAATAATTGCTGATAACTATATTCTTACTGAGTGGGGATTTGGTCGATGGAATGAGTTAAGGTTGTATGACTATGTCAAATCTGTTAGAGCATTGAGTGAGCCTGAAGCCTGTTTAGCTTATATGAAAGCATTGAGAGGTTTTCCATGGTGAAATTTATGAAATTATATTTCATCGGCATATTCACATGCTTCGCTATAGTCGGGTGTACTTTGGGAGAAGATCCTGTCGAGTTTGAACGCGATGCCGATATGAGCGTTATTGATGATATGCTATGTATAAATATACCCCAAAACAAAGCGTATTATTTCAGTGTGATTTCAATAAAAAATAAAGGTGGCTCAGGGCCTAGGAAAACAATCGATGGCAGCGAGTTAATAGCAGTAAATAATAAACGTTGCATGCCATTACCCTGGTTGCCTGCATCAGAAAAAAAAGAATATATTATTCATTATGGTCTATTGTCCAGGCTGGAAACACTTCCATCCTTTAGAAAAGTAGCGGCCATAAGGTTGAAGAATAGTCGGGTCTATAATTTTCCATTAAAAAGAGAAGATTATTTCCCAAGCTTCATCTCTGAGTGAGATTATGTTGACGGAAAAACGGACTTTTAAATATCGTTAGCAAACGAACGTACCCAGCCTGTTCTCGATGAAAGGTATAGATGTGTTCTCTGAGGTTTTCCATGTTGAAGGATGATTTTATCCCAAGAGTAAATTGGTTGCCTATGATTGTTGCATTTATCATAACTGGCTGTATTGGAGAAAAGGTCACGTTTTCTGAAGTGGCTAAGGTTGAAAGTAAAGGAAATAAAGTGTGTTTTAAAGTCAGGCGCGTCGATGATGTTACAGTGGGAAGTATAACCATTTTTAAACGGGGGCAAAGCGAAAATAGAGAGTTTGTGGGGTGGGATGCTGTGGAGGTAGTCAATAATGAGTATATATGCTTAAACGATTTTACTTTCATGGATTTAACTAAGAGAAAGTATATTGTCAGGTTTGTTTTGAATCAGAGTGGAAATCGACAGAATCTAAGACTTTTCTCCACTGCGATGGAATTTAAAGATGGAGATTTTGTGAATGTTCCATTGCAACAGGATGAGGTTGTGCATTATCTTGGTCGAAGAATTTGATTGATTTTAAATACTTCTTCCTGTCAAATAAATTTAACACATAAATAACAAAGTGATTTTTTCAGGTGCGACCTTGATATTAAAAAAGTGCTCTTTACTCATGGTGTTTGTATTGCCAGGCTGTATTGGCGATAAATTCACACCTTCTCAGCAAACATTGGTCAGCAAAGTTGATGGCCGCATATGCTTCACTGTATTAAAACCTGATAATTATTCACTTTCATATTTTTACCTCTTTGGAAGAGAAAGTCGGAACTCTGCTAAGCAGCCGGAAATAGCAGAATATAGAACCGATAACAGTCTGCTTCTCTGCCTGACGGAGGACATTATTAACAGTTCAGAAATTGTTTATGTTGCTCAGTTTGGTCTGACGTCTCAGACCAAGCGTAAACCGATCAGGAACTTTTCCGTGGCTTTTAAAGCTTACAACACGGGCGTTATCAGTGTTCCTCTGCAGCGAAACGAAATCACCTATTACATAGGCCGCGGATATTAGCGTTTTATTTCATTAAACGCCTGACCGTTTCAACTCAATACACTGAATACTTATCTAACCCGCATTCCTGAAAGGGATTGAACCATCCGTCATCACGGAGCGAATGACAATGACCCCAAGTGAAATGTTACTTAGCGCAGCATCGGTTTTATCGTCTACCCAGAATCGCTACTCTCTTCACATTCCCGCCTGCAATGCTGTTATTGATGTTGAGAGTCTGAACGGTACGGAAACGCTGAGCGCGAATTACCAATATGACGTGCTTTTCACCAGCCCCGATAAAGACATCTCGCCAGAGAAGATGCTGCGCAAAGCGGTAACGCTGACCATGAGAACCGGCTCTCTGCTGGAACCCGATTCGCAGAAAATTGTTCACGGTTATATCACTGACTTCCGCCGTCTGACGGGTTCCGCAGACCAGGTCAGCTATCTCATTATTATTGAACCCCGCTTTGCGCTTCTGGATAAGCAATACCGCTCACATCGCTTCTTTGTGAATAAATCGGTGCCGGAAGTTGTCAGTCAGATCCTGGATGAGCATGGTTTTCAGGGGTGGGAATATGAATTCAGCCTGAAGCATGGCTACCCCAAAAGGGAGCAGATTAACCAGTATCAGGAAAGTGACCTGAAGTTTGTACAGCGTCTGTTGTCCGAAATCGGCATTTTCTATTACTTCACACTTCAGCCAGACACTCAGACTGAGGTCATCCGTTTTGGTGACGCGCAGAGCGCTTATGCCGATCAGAAGTCGCTGCCGCTGAACAGTCCCTCGGGTCTTGAAGACAATGCTCAGGAATCCGTCTGGAACCTGAATCTGACCCATAATGTGGTTGAAGCGGGTGTGACAGCAAAGGATTACAATCACCGTGAGGCACAGCGCGTGCTGCGGTCGGTGAAGGCCGATATGACGCGCGGTGATGGTGACAACATCTCTTACGGGGAGGTTTATCACTATCGTCCCCGCCATCCCTTCGCCGGAGATAAGTTTGCTCCGGAGACCGAAACCGCAAACTTTTATGCCCGTCTCGATCATGAACGTTTTCTTGCCCGGCAGACGCTGATATCCGGTGTTTGCAACGATGCTTTTACCAGCCCCGGACATGTTTTATCTGTTACCGAAACAGGCATACCCACTCTGCCTGCACAGTTGCAGAGTCCCGTTTTAATCACCCAAATCAATGTCAGTGCGAGCCGACGTTCGGCCTTCCAGGCCACGCTGAATGCTGTGCCCTACAGTGAGACGCTTTGCTGGCGTCCCGCACTGATTGCTCGTCCTAAAGTCAGCGGCACCATGACGGCGCGTGTGACCAGTGCGAAAGACAACGACATCTATGCCTGGCAGGAT